>JALVWV010000120.1 GCA_027023145.1 Campylobacteraceae bacterium
GCAGCCAAAGCAGCGCTGGCCTAATATATCAGTCGGGTTGCAGTACTCGACTGAGATTCTCCTCTTACCCAATCGCGTTTTCCTGCCCCACTCTTTTTCGTTCCTGCTCTTCTCTCATCAAACATTCTTTTGCCGCTGCACGTTGGTGTGGTGCGGCGGGAGTGGACAACATCAAAGTCTGCTCGGATTTTCGTAACAAAGATTTCGCCAATGCTTATGGAGTTCTCCTCGCTGATGGTCCTTTGGCAGGTCTCTGTGCTCGCGTGATCTTCGTCATCGGTAAAGATGGTAAAGTAACGTACAAGCAAGTGGTTCCTGAGGTAACAGATGAGCCAAATTATGACGAGGCGATTGCCGCAGCCAAAGCAGCGCTGGCCTAATATATCAGTCGGGTTGCAGTACTCGACTGAGATTCTCCTCTTACCCAATCGCGTTTTCCTGCCCCACTCTTTTTCGTTCCTGCTCTTCTCTCATCAAACATTCCCTACACCTTTCTATGGTACAATCACGTAGATATAAAAAAAGGGACAACATGTCAAATAAAATTACGTTCATATTGGCTGCGGGAATGGTATGGTTTTTGTCGGGGTGTAGCCCCTCTGCTCCGAGCGGTACACGTGGCGGCACTTACAGCGGGAACTGCTCACAACCGATGGGGAGTGTAATAGCGGACAGTATTGTCGTAGACAAGTCCGACCGTAAAATGTATCTTTATCGCGGCGGATCAGTCATCAAAACATTCCCGGTATCTTTGGGTGCCAATGATTATCAAGGACCCAAGATGAAGCAGGGGGATAAACGCACTCCGATCGGCACGTATCGGATCATCAACAAGCGGTGCCATGCGATCAAGTACATGGCGATGACGATCTCCTATCCCAATGCGGCTGATATTGCCCGAGCCAAAGCGGCCGGGGTCAATCCGGGGAGCCTCATTACGATCCATGGTCAACCCCACTGGAATGCAGACGGACATGGGGATGCATATACACTGTCCAAAGACTGGACAGATGGATGCATAGCGTTGACCAACAGCGGGATGCGAAAATTGTGGTCGATGGTGCGTGTCGGGACACCCATTACACTCCGTCAGTAGTGAGATGGCGAGATACACGGCAAAGCAGATCGAGAAATATCAGCGGCAGAAGTACATCACCTTTCTCGACAAAATAACTAAAAACCTTTTTCGCCTGTTTCGGCATAAGGAGACAACCGCCAAACAGTTTGTGGCAAAGCTGGATGAGATGATGCGACAATTGTCCCAGCTCGAAAAACCGCGGATGGATTCGGAATACATGCAGCAGACGCAAGCCTACATCGAACGTTTGTACATGGATACGCAATCTGAGGGGTTTGATGATACCCGTTATGCCGAGATCCATGAAGCGGAGATGAGCAACCTTAACCGCCTCCAGAAACTCAAAAACAAGAGTACCTACAAAAAAGAGAAACACAGGCACGGGGAGCGGGATCAGGATTGGGGGTAGGACGCGCGGTGCGCTAGTTTAGAGTTGAGAATGGAGAGTTGAGAGTGAGAGGCAGCATTATAAAATGCGTATTTCTTCTTCCAATGTAATTCCAAACTGCTTTTCGACCTCATATTTGGCCAGCTCGATTAGGGTGATGGCTTCTTCGTAGGTGCCGCCTCCGAGATTGACGAGGAAGTTGGCGTGCTTTGGGCTCCAGGCCATGCCGCCGAGTTGTTTACCCCGGAGCCCGGCGGCATCGATCAGGCGTCCGGCGGAGTCTCCTGGAGGGTTTTTGAACGCCGACCCTGCACTCGGATCGTTAGGCTGGTTGATGCGCAGCTCTTTGAGTTGTTGTTCTAGATTGTGGTCATAACCGTGTTGGATGGTGAAGCGAGCAGCGGTCGCTGCGCCTCCAAGATGTGCGAAACGATAGCCGTGTTTGATCCCACTTTTGCTCATCCATTTCCCTTCAATCTGTATCGAGTGCAAATCATTGAAAATCTCATAGTCTTTCAACCCAGCATTCATAGCCAACATCCCTCCAAGTGTACCGGGGAGTTTGCCCATAAACTCAAATCCACCCAGATCATGCTTTTTAGCATAGCTAACGATCCGCCCACTGGGCATCGCTGCGCCGATCTCCAGTAACCCGTTGTTCTCTTGTATGTAAGCAAAATCCTTGCCGAGCATCATTAATGGTGGAGGGGCAGGGGAGACGAGGAGATTGTTTGCTCCTCCGATGATAGTGCGATCGCGGGGGATGAGATCACCCTTTTGGAGTACCGTTACGTCAACAGGTTGACCGATGCGGATGCTGGAATAGGTGGCAAAGTCTATGGGTTTAACAAACAAGGAGATCTCCTTGTCCTTTAGTGAATAGTGAACAGTGAATAGTGAATAGTGCAGGTATGCATTGCGGTGCAATGCTTTGATTTGATAAGGATGGCTTAAGGCGAAAAACTGTTATCATTCCTACTTCCTACTTCCTACTTCCTACTTCCTACTTCCTACTTCCTACTTCCTACTTCCTACTTCGCACGCAGTGCGCTGTATTCCCTCGGGACCAGATACTCCTCCGTACGGATCGGTACATCCCACAGTCCATGCTTGTATCCCAGCTCGTAGAGGGTATCGAGAGCTTTGAGTTGGAGAGGGGAGAGTTCGATGGATTCATCCGAGGCGTACATATCGAGATATTTTTCAAGCATTTGATCGGAGATGCGGACGAGGTTGTCAGCCTCAAGGCGGGCACAGAGTTCCTCTTTGCGGTCGTTGGCGACGCGGACGCCATCGATGAGGATGTTTTCGATATCGATGGCGCGGTTGAGGGGGAGGCTGCGGCGGATCGCCATGCCACCCAGCGGCAGCGGCAGACCCTCGCCGGCCAGTTCGACCCAGATGTCCCAGAGCTCCTTTTCGACTTCGAGGCGAGGATCGAAGTCGAGGATCGATTCGTGGATCAGCACTCCAGCATCGACAGTGCCCTCAAGAACAGCTTGTTCGATCTCGAGGAAGTCCATATAGACCGGACGTGCATCGGGGTAGTAGATCCGAAAAAGCATAGCGTTGGTGGTGTGCTTGCCCGAGAGGGCGAC
>JALVWV010000121.1:0-729 GCA_027023145.1 Campylobacteraceae bacterium
CCCTCCACCTCAACCCGATACCCCACCCCGCTCACATTCTCAATCATATCTTCCCCAATCACACTTCGAAGTCGATGCTATAAGCACCGCTAATCATTCAAAGAACTGACATGGAAAGATTCCATCGACTATTGCGAATCGCTGATTCTGTGCGGTCGTGACGACTGGCGGCTCCCCAACATCAGCGAACTCCGAAGCATCATCAACTATACTCGCAGCGATGGTGCAGCCATTGCATCAGAATTTACGTATGTCAACTCGGCACTTCTGAGTCAATATTACTGGAGCTCCACTGGTTTAACCTCCGATGAAAACCGTGCATGGAGCATTGGATTTGCCAACGGAGTGATCGGTTCCTCCTCCAAAATCCAGACAAATGGCAGGGACAAAAAACTGTTGGTTCGATGCGTTCAGGGGGAAGAATAGTCGTAGGGGCAGATCCCGTATCTGCCCACACATGCACACAATCCAAAATTTCTAATTTCTAATTTCTAATTCTTCCCGCAGCACCCGCAACAATTCCTGTGACGGAACATTATGGATCCGTTTGATGATTTTTTTGCTTCCTGGCTCGAGGAAAATGAGTGTCGGAAACGTATGAGTGTGCATCGAGAGTTTGGGCAGAGTATCCTGCTCAGATCGTTCAACGCGATGGATACGGTACGAGCGCCTGAGAATCGCAGCAATGTTGGGTTGGAGGAGCTTGGCTTCCATCTGTGCACACGCCGG
>JALVWV010000121.1:739-12566 GCA_027023145.1 Campylobacteraceae bacterium
TGCGGTAGATGAACCAAAGGTCGATTTTGGGGTGTGGGGCAGCGGAGACCGTGGTGACGAGAAGTGATAGGGTCAAAATCAGTTTTTTAAGCATGAGTTATTCCTTTAGCATGCTGCACGTAGGGTGCGCAATTGCGCACCTTCCAACGACCATATCGCGGGGATTTTTGATAAATCTCGTTGCGATTTTTGTGTGCTATTGCACACCCTACGCGAGCTAATGGGGCTAGGACTTCAGTCCCACAAAACAAAGGAGATAGGACTTCAGTCCTGCCTAACGGGACTAAAGTCCCTACTCCTGAAATACGCTGACGCGTTTGTTGGACTGAAGTCCAAGCCCCTGATAGAATTACAGAGGAAAAGGGGCTGGGACTTCAGTCCCATTAAACGGGACTAAAGTCCCTACTCCATTGATAAAAGCATTGCAATGCAACGCATACCAAAATTCCTCACTCCTCATTCCTAATTCCTCATTTGAAAAAGCAAGGCTTTTTCACGGTACATACGCCACGACAGGCACCCCGGCTCCCTCATCATATCCGCACATGAGATTAGCGGCCACCAATGCCTGAGAAGCGGCTCCTCGCAGCAGGTTGTCGATCGCAGAGTTGATCCAGATGGCTCGGCCATTGACCGCCGCATGGATGTCGCAGAAGTGCGTCCCGGCGGTGCTTTTGATATCGACTGGCTTTTCGCGGATACGGATAAACCGATCATCCGCATAGTGTTTGCGAAGCACGTCGAGGGGATCGACCTCTTTTTTGAGAGTAGCGTAAACTGAAATGAGTTCGCCCCGGGTGGCGGGGATGAGATGGGGGACAAAGTTGATCTGAGTCTGCACGCCGTGGATCTTGGCGATCTTCTCCGCGATCTCAGGGGCATGACGATGTTTGAGCGGATTGTAGGCGAAGATATTGTCGTTAACGGTGACGAAATGGGTCGTCTCGCTCAGCTTCTTGCCCGCCCCGCTCACACCCGATTTGGCATCGATGAAGATGGGGGCATCGGTGTCAATGTAAGGGATCAGCGGCAGGAGCCCCAGCAGCGTCGCCGTGGGATAGCATCCCGGTCCGGCAGCCAGCGACGTGCCACGAAGGGCATCACGGTAATACTCGATAAGGCCGTAGACTGCCTGATCAAGATGCTCAGGGTCTTCGTGGGGGCAGTAGTTGGCTTCGTATGTTTCTTGATCGAGACGGTAATCGGCAGAGAGATCGACCACTTTGACTTTTTGGGAGAGGAGTTGTTTGGCCAGGCCCATGGATGCCTTGTGCGGTAGAGCGAGAAACACCAAGTCGCACGCCTCGGCGATCGCTTCCACATCAGCCGCATGTACTGGCATGGTGATGCAATCTTCGAGTGCAGGATGGAGTGCCTCGATGGTGGTATCCCCCTGCGTAGTTGCCAAAAACGTGAGGGTAAAATGGGGGTGGTTCAGCAGCAGTTTGACCAGCTCAAGCCCGGTGTAGCCGCTGGCACCGACGATGCCGACTTTTGTCATAGTTTCTCCTCCAAAAATTCTTATTTAAAAACGTTTTCACCAATGTTTTTTGCCCAATGCGACAAAGGAGCGCCCACCCCGAAGGGGCACCAACGGTGTTCGCGACTGCCAGAGTATTGGGCAAAAAACATTCATACACAGGGTGGATTACAATACAATCTCTTGGTAGAGAATCTCTTCGATATCAAACATCTTTTTGCCTCCGGCAAGCTGGAGCTCCACCTCATCCCCCTCTTCCTTACCGATGAGGGCGCGAGCCATTGGAGACTGGAGAGAAATGAGCCCTTTATTGGGATTGGATTCCTGTGAGCCAACAATCGTGTAGGTTACCTCCTCATCGGTTGCCTGATCGATCAGCACCACCGTCGAGCCGAAACTCACTCGCTCATGCGCCAGGGTACTCGGATCGATCACCTGCGCCCGTCCGGTCAGATCGGTCAGCTCGATGATCCGTGCTTCCATATGCCCCTGTTTCTCTTTGGCGGCGTGGTACTCGGCATTCTCCTTGAGATCTCCGAGTGCACGGGCTTCATCGATCACTTTGGCGATGGCGGCTCGCTCGACGGTTTTGAGCCGTTCAAGCTCCTCAGTCAGTTTCTTGTAGGTTGATTCAAGCATCGGTTCTTTTTGCATGGAAGTTCCTTTTGGTACCAACACTTTTTCTCATTGATCAGGAGTAGGGACTTTAGTCCCGTTGTGCAGTACTGTATTCAATTTTTGGTATTATAGCGAAAACTTTTTCACAAGAAGAGACCAACATGCGCGAAATCCTCATCACCAACGACGACGGCTACGAATCAGCTGGGCTCCATGCCCTCATCGATGCCCTGCGCCCGCTGGCACACATCACCGTCGTCGCCCCCACGATCGAAAAATCGGCCAGCGGCCATTCACTTACCCTCACTCGCCCCCTGCGCTTCATCGAAGTGGATGATGACTTTTACAAGCTCGACGACGGGACACCCACCGATTGCGTCTTCCTCGCGCTCAACAAACTCTATGCCGAGGGCAAACACCCCGACCTGGTCATCTCTGGCATCAACCGGGGTGCCAACATGGGCGAAGACATCACCTACTCCGGCACCGTAGCCGCTGCGATGGAAGCGGTACTCCAAGGCATCCCCGCCATCGCCATCTCCCAAGTCTGCGAAGGAGCGTGCGAAGGGATCGAGGATCTAGGCTACGCTTTGGCTCAGGAGAGCATCGTCCAGATCGTCCAGCAAATCTTTTCCAAAGGATTCCCCCTCCTTGACCGTCACCTCCTCAACATCAACATCCCCCCCATCCCACCGGCACAATCCAAAGGCTTGCTTACCACACGCGCTGGCCGCCGTGCCTACGGCAACGATGCCCAAGTCCATCGCAACCCCCGAGGCCTCGAATACTACTGGATCGGCCTGCCGCGCTTGGATTGGATCGACACCCCCGGCACCCTCCCGACCGATTTCGAAGCCGTGAATGCCGGATACGTTTCGCTCACCCCTGTGCAGTTGGATCTCACTGCGTATGGGGAGGTAGAGAGGCTGGAGAAATGGTCGAGAGAATTAGAAATTAGAAATTAGAAATTGTAGGACAACTTATGTTTATCTATTCCAAGAATCTTTCATTTTTCATTTTTCATTTTTCATTAAAAAAAACCTTCATCCGCACATGCAACCCAGGGCAGACACGTGGGTCTGCCCCTACAATCACCCATCACCAATCACCAATCACGAGTCACCAATACACCAATACATCAATGCACGGTGTGCTATTGCACACCCTACGCAACTCCTCACTCCTCACTCCTCACTCCTCACTGCGCATAATTTCTCAAAGGAGAAATTATGCGTTATAGCCGCTGCCGTCAACTCTTCGGCGAAGAGAATTTCGCCCGCCTCCAGCAAGCCCGCATCCTGATCCTCGGCGTCGGAGGCGTAGGCAGCTATGCCCTCGACTGTCTCTACCGCACCGGGATCACACAGATCACCATCGTCGATCACGACACCTACGAGATCACCAACCAGAACCGCCAAATCGGCTCCGAGGCACTCGGCGCGTCCAAAGTCCATACCTTGGCCGAGCGCTACCCCGGCATCACCCCCATCGAGGCACAGATGGACATGGCGTGGGTCGAAAGGTTTGATTTTACCCCTTACGATCTCATCCTCGATGCTGCCGACACCACCCGGGTCAAGATCGAGCTCGCCAAAAAACACTACAAAAAACTCATCATGTCCCTCGGATCCGCCAAGCGTACCGACCCCACCCAGATCCAAACCGCCTCGATCTGGAAGAGTCAGGGAGACGCGCTGGCACGCAAGATCCGTAACGAACTTAAACGTGCCCGCTTCGACCGCAATTTCACCGTCGTCTTTTCTCCCGAGACAGTCAAAGGAGACAACAAAGGCTCCTTTGTCGGTGTCACCGGAGCATTTGGATTGACCCTGTGCTCAACTGCTGTAGATCAACTTCTAAAACGGTAACGCCACAAAACGTCTCCCCTCATACCAAACATCACCAGCGCCAATCCTCACGGGGCTTTCCGCTACTTGAGGATTTTTGTCATCACTAAAATCCCGCCCTTGTATCCGCAAAGGACCCGCAGAGAGTGGATCAAGCATCCCTGATGTATCATTATCCGCACGATAGCGTTTACCTTTGAGCTGTTGGTTGTAGGTGTACATTGCTGCCCCATCAGGCCCTGTTTTGCCTCCTGCTTCAAAGCCATGCTTCAGCAGCCATCCTCTTTGTGCATCGGTCAACGTCTCTCCGCCAAATTGAATAAAAAGGATCAAATACGGATCTCCATCCGCCAAAATAGAGAGTTGCATATGCAAACTTTCCGTTTCATATTCATCACCAATGGTATAACCCAGATCACCTTTTCGCTCAAGCAATGCTGCCAAATTCTGATCGACACCCGGGAAGACATATTGGTACTTTTCTCCAAAAAAAATGAGTGCAGTCTTGGGCATATCGGCATAGATTGCATAGATACGGGAAACATAGTCCTCTCCATGATCAGTTAGGGGATTCTTGCATCCAGCCAAAAGCACCACAACCAAAAGAAGCATCCATTTTATGAGATATCTTCGCATAGTAAGTTTCCTTTTTAGTCAAAGTATAGCACAAGAGATCACAACAACCCTTACCAGCACTCGCTTTTTATGAGCATTTCGCTATAATCCCTCTTATTTTTGTAGACACAAATGTGTGCCTGCATTCCAAGGAAAACGCATGAGCGATCTTTTTGAAAACGACAATGTCGAACAGGTGCTGATCGAAGACAGCATCCGTGGCAGTTACCTCGACTACTCCATGAGCGTTATCATCGGACGAGCCCTCCCCGATGCCCGCGACGGACTCAAGCCGGTACATCGCCGCATCCTCTACGCGATGAATGAGCTCAACCTCAGCCACCGGGCTGCGTACAAAAAATCGGCCCGTATCGTCGGGGATGTCATCGGTAAGTACCACCCCCACGGCGACAACGCCGTCTACGATGCCCTAGTACGGATGGCACAGGACTTCTCCATGCGAATCCCACTCGTGGACGGTCAGGGGAACTTCGGTTCCATCGACGGCGACAACGCCGCAGCGATGCGATACACCGAGGCTCGCATGACCCGCCTCTCCGAGCAGTTGTTGGCCGATCTGGACAAAGACACTGTCGATTATGTCCCCAACTACGACGACAGCATGACTGAACCCGATGTCCTCCCCAGTCGTGTCCCCAACCTCCTGCTCAACGGTTCAGCCGGGATCGCGGTGGGAATGGCGACCAACATCCCCCCGCATCGCCTCGATGAATTGATCGATGCGATCTTCGTCCGCCTGGATAACCCCGAAGCGAGTGTCGAAGAGATGATGGCCGTTCTCAAAGGACCCGATTTCCCCACTGGCGGGGTAATCTTCGGCAAAAAAGGGATCATCGATGCCTACACCACCGGACGCGGTCGGGTTAAAGTGCGTGCCAAGACCCACATCGAGCAAAACAAAAACCGCGAAGCAATCATCATCGACGAGCTCCCCTACCAAGTCAACAAGTCCCGTCTCATCGAAAACATTGCTCAACTCGTACGCGACAAACAGATCGACGGTATCAGCGAAATCCGGGATGAGTCTGACCGTGAAGGGATCCGGGTCGTCATCGAGCTCAAGCGCGATGCCATGAGCGAAATCGTCCTGAACAATCTGTTCAAATCAACCCAGATGCAGACGACGTTTGGGATCATCATGCTCGCCATTGTCAATAAAGAGCCCAAGGTCTTCACCCTCGGTGAGCTCCTCGATCTGTTTGTCAACCACCGCAAGACGGTCATCATCCGCCGGACGATCTTTGACCTCGAAAAAGCCCGGGCACGTGCCCACATCCTCGAGGGACTCAAGATCGCCGTGGACAATATCGATGAAGTGATCAAGATCATCCGTGCCAGCGCCGACGACGCCGAAGCCCGCGAAAACCTCATGAGCCGTTTCAGCCTCAGCGAAATCCAGGCCAAAGCGATCCTCGAAATGCGCCTGCGCCGCCTGACCGGGCTCGAGATCGAAAAAATCGAGAACGAACTGGCCGAGCTGCGTAAGCTCATCGCCAAACTCGAAGGGATTCTCAAAAGCGAAGCGAAAATCATCCAAATCATCCGCGAAGAACTGGCTGAAGTCAAGGAACTCTTCAGCGAAGAGCGCCGTACCGAGATCGTCGATGACTACGACGACATCGATATCGAAGACCTCATCCCCAACGAGCCGATGGTCGTCACCATCACCCACCGGGGCTACATCAAGCGCGTCCCGGTCAAACAGTACGAAAAACAGCGTCGTGGGGGTAAAGGGAAGATCGCCGTCACTACCTATGAAGACGACTTCATCGAAAAGTTCTTTGTCTCCAATACCCACGATACCCTGATGTTTGTCACCGACCGAGGTCAGCTCTACTGGCTCAAGGTCTACCGCATCCCAGAAGGCTCCCGCTCGGCCAAAGGGAAAGCGGTCGTCAACCTCATCAACCTCCAAAAAGATGAGAAGATCATGGCAATCATCCCTACGACCGATTTTGATGAGAGCAAGAGCCTCGTATTTTTCACCCGCAACGGCATCGTCAAACGCACCAGCCTCAAGGAGTATGGCAACATCCGCTCCAACGGTGTCCGAGCCATCAACCTCGATAAGGAAGATGAAGTGATTGAAGCCCACATTGCCAAACCGGATACCAAATGGCTCTTTGTCGCGACCAAAAAAGGGCAATGCATCCGCTTCAAAGTCGAAGACGCCCGCCAAATCGGTCGGGTAGCACGTGGGGTGGCAGCAATCAAATTCAAGATCGAGGGGGACTACGTCTGCGGTGCTACCACGATCGAAAATGAAGAGGATGAGATCCTTATCGTTAGCGAAAAAGGGTTGAGCAAGCGTACTACTGCTGATGAATACCGCGAGCAAAGCCGCGCGGGCAAAGGGGTGATCGCCATGAAACTCACCCCCAAGACCGGGGATGTTGTCGGTGTCGTTTTTGTCGAGGATGACAAAGATCTCATGTGTCTGACCAGTGTGGGCAAGATGATCCGCGTCGACATGCACACCATCCGCAAAGCAGGTCGCAACACCTCCGGTGTCAAGACCGTCAATGTCGAGGGCAAAGACAAAGTCGTCTCCATCGCCAAAGCACCCAAAGAGGAGCAGGCAGAATCCGACGAACCAACCTTACCCTCCAGTATCATATAGTATACACAACAGAAATAGGAAATAATTATGGGTCAACAATACAACATAGCCGTCGTCGGTGCCAGTGGCGCCGTCGGTGAAGAGATTTTTCGTGTGCTCAGTGAGCACGAATTCCCCGTCGCATCCATCCTGCCTCTGGCCAGTGCCAACAGCGCCGGTGAATCGATCGAGTGCTGCGGCAAAAGCTACACCATCGAGGAGCTGACCGAAACCGTCTTTGAAGGACGCGACATCGACATCGCCTTTTTCTCCGCCGGTGGCAGCATTTCTGAGAAATATGCCCCGTACGCAGTCGAAGCGGGTGCCGTCGTCATCGACAATACTTCGCACTTCCGGATGGATCCCAACGTCCCTCTCGTCGTTCCCGAAGTCAACCCTGAGGACATCGCCGCCTGGCGTGAGACCGGCATCATCGCCAACCCAAACTGCTCGACCATCCAAATGGTACTTGCTCTCAAACCCCTGTACGATCTCTACGGATCGATGAAGCGGGTCGATGTCGCTACCTATCAGGCCACAAGCGGAGCCGGGAAAAAGGGAATGGAGGAGCTGGTCAAGCAGATGCAGGATTTCTTCGCATTCAAACTCGATGAGACACAGATCGAAGCGTTCCAGCACCAAATCGCACTCAATGTCATTCCCCACATCGATGTCCCCCAGCCCAACGGCTACACCAAGGAGGAGATGAAAATGGTCAACGAGACCAACAAAATCCTCCATGCCGACATCGCCGTGAGTGCCACCTGCGTCCGGGTACCGGTACTACGCAGCCACTCCGAGGCTGTGACCGTCACCTTCGATGAGGATGTCGATGTCGACCTCGACAGAGTCCGCCTGGCGCTGAGCGAATTTCCCAATGTGGAAGTGATGGACGATCTGGAACATGCGATCTACCCCATGCCAATCGTCTCCACCGACACTGATACCACCTTTGTCGGGCGCATCCGCAAGGACACGTATGCCCCCAACATCCTCCACCTCTGGGTCGTGGCTGACCAGATCCGTGTCGGAGCCGCCACCAACGCGATCCGTATCGCGGAGAAATGGATTGAAATGGAGGGAGTATAATCATGCATGAAACCCATACACCAGAGGAGCATCGGGCAATCGATGCTGCGTTTCAACCCTGGTACGAAAAACTCTTCGAGGGGGTTTTGTGGAATACCCGTTTTTTCGTCCTGCTCGCGGTGATCTTCAGCATGATCGGGGGGATTGCGCTGTTCATTGTCGCCAGCATTGATATTTCACACGTCGCCGGTTCTGTCTTTGACAACTACTTCGGGGGGCAGCATGCCGCTGATTTTCACGAATTTCTCGTCAGTAATCTCATCGGTGCCGTTGACTTGTATCTGATGGCGATCGTGATGTTCATCTTTGGCTTCGGGCTCTACGAGCTCTTCATCTCCCAGATTGACATTGCCCAGAAGAGCACCGCTTCCAAGATCCTCGAGATCCACTCCCTCGATGAGCTCAAGGATAAGCTGGCCAAGGTGATCCTCATGGTACTCATCGTCAGCTTCTTCAAGCGGGTTCTCCACACCGATTACAACGGCGCTCTGGAGATGCTCGAATTCTCCGGCTCTATCCTCGCCCTCTCTCTGGGGCTTTATTTTATGCACAAAGGCGGTAACCATTAATGTCCAATAAAATTTTCGTCGATGCCTGCTTCGGCAAGCCTACTCCCTACACTCCTGTCTGGATGATGCGCCAAGCGGGTCGCTACCTCCCCGAGTACATGGCCGTCCGTCGGAAAGCTGGCAATTTCCTCAACCTCTGCCACGCCCCGGAAATGGCCGCCGAAGTGACCCTCCAGCCAGTCGATATCGTCGGGGTCGATGCGGCTATCATGTTCAGCGACATCCTCGTCATCCCCAACGAAATGGGCATGGCGCTTGATTTTGTCAAAGGGGAAGGCCCCGTCTTTGCCCGGCCGATCCAGACACTGGCCGATGTCGACGCCCTCCTCGGCGGTGAAGCCGCAGCCGAGAAGCTCACCTATGTCTATGAAACGCTCAAGATCGTCCGCGAACGCCTCGACGATGACAAAGCACTCATCGGTTTCACCGGTGCCCCCTGGACGCTGGCAACCTACATGATCGAGGGACAAGGCACCAAGACCTACAACCTCGTCAAAAAACTCATCTACACTGACCCCGAACTCATGCACGCTCTGCTGGTCAAAGTGACCGACGTGGTCAAGCACTATCTCGCCAAGCAGATCGAAGCCGGAGCCGACGTCGTACAGATTTTCGACAGCTGGGCAGCTGCACTCGAAAAAGAGGCGTACTTCGAATTCAGCTGGAACTACATGAAAGCAATCGCCGCCTGGATCAAAGAGCGCTACCCCCATATCCCCATCATCATGTTCCCTAAAGGGATCGGCGCCTACCTCGACGACATCGACGGAGAGTTTGACGTCTTCGGCGTCGACTGGGGAACGCCTATGGAGATCGCCCAAGCCAAGCTCGGCGACCGCTACGTATTGCAGGGCAACATGGAGCCCACCCGCCTCTACTCCAAAGAAGCCACCAGAGAAGCCGTTGAAAAGATCGCTGAAGTGATGAAGGACGGCCGCCACATCTTCAACCTCGGCCACGGTATCCTCCCGGATGTGCCGGTAGAGAATGCACAGTATTTTGTGAAGCTGTGCCAGGAAATGACAAAAAGATAATTCAAATAAAAACAGAGATAAAATGTACTTAGTTTATACGGACGAAACAGGAACAAACTTCAGCCCAAATGCAAGCCCATGGCTTCTGTACGGCGGTTTGGTCGTCCATGAAAGCAAAGTAAACATTCTGGAAGCGCAATTGCAGAGTATGATTGCACGATTTTTGAAACTTGATGATGTCAAACGTGTTGAATTGCATACCAGCGAGATTTTCAATATTATCTTCAATCCAAACTTTCAATGTCAAAAACGGAAGAGAAAAGATCAGGAAAATTGTGAACAACTCATCGAAAAATTTCAAGGGGTGAGTGTTGACGCTTTTATACAATTCTCTGATGAATTGATACGGTTTTTAGTTAAAATGGATGTACCGTTAATCGTATCCATAATCAATAAAACAGACCCTTTGCATGAAAAACACTCTATCAACGAAAAAGTGAGTGCTTTGGCATACGCTTTTAAACTATTTTTGACTGCATTGGATAATTTTCTTGCAAAGAACAATCAAATGGGCTTACTGGTGGCTGATGATTTCAGCAACCAAATCAAAGCCGATATCAAAAGCCTTCCCCTTTATGAACGTTTATCCGATACAAATATCCAAAAATATAAGGAACTTGTTTTTTTGAGAGTTCTACATGAATCATTAGATTGGAAAAATACCGGCTATGACTTCAAAGACCCTGTTGCGCCCATGAAATACGAATTTGAGTCAAAAAACCTTTTTTTGATTGATAATATAAATTATACGAATTCCAAAGATTCCATTCTTAACCAAGTCTCCGATTTTTTACTTTATATTTTACGAAAAATTCTGGAAACACGTGATAGTAAGAATAAAGAGATAATAGTTTTGAGAGAAAAAATAAAAGGAAGTATTCTCTTCAGCGAAGAAAAATCTACCTTGCTCTCAGTCAAGCTGACACAAGATAAAGATACAGGATGGGTATCTTCTTTTTTTATGAATAAGTAAAAAAGATCAGGTGAAGGGGGTCTTGGCAAAACTACCACCGCATTGACTACGGCTACCCCCAGCACTATTATCATATCAGGTTTATTCTTAATTTAGAATATTGTCGTTTAATTACTCTGCTCAAAATCTGAACAAAGAGGAAACAATGAACATCATTATCTTCGGCCCCATCCGCTCCCGCCGCTTCGGCACATCGCTCGGGATCGACCTCAGCCCCTCCACCAAACAGTGCAACTACGACTGTGTCTACTGCGAGCTTGCCCCCACGGCTACCGTCGATCATCAAAACACCGTCCTTCCGGTCGAGACGATTATATCTGAAGTGCAAAAGGCACTCTCTGTCCACCCAGATATCGATGTCCTCACCCTCACCGCCAACGGCGAACCGACCCTTTACCCGCACCTAAACGAGCTTATCGATGCGATCAACATGATCAAGGGAGATATCCGTACGCTCATCCTCAGCAACGGCAGCACCATCGCCGATCCCACAACCCAACAGGCACTTGCCAGGATCGATACCGTCAAACTCTCCCTCGACTGTGCCACCTCCCGCTGCTTCAAACGGATCGACCGGATGCACGAGGGGATTGACATCGAGACAATCAAAGCTGGGATGCTTGCGTTTAAAGAGCACTACCGTGGAACCCTCATCATCGAAGTACTCATCGTCAAAGGGATCAACGATCGCCCCGAAGAGATCGAGGCGCTCAGTACCTTCCTCAAGCAACTTCGCCCGGCACGGATCGACCTGGGAACCATCGACCGCCCGCCAGCGTACAAGGTTGAGCCGGTGAGTTACGAGACCCTCTATGCCCTCGCTCAGCGTTTCAGCCCCGACTTGCCAGTGCACATTACCCACCGCAAACACGGCACCCCCACCCCGGCATCCTACGACGATGAGGCGATCCTAACCACTCTCGCCAAACGCCCCCTCACCCAGGAGGATATCGACCTCCTCTTCGATTCCTCCAGCCAAAAA
>JALVWV010000122.1 GCA_027023145.1 Campylobacteraceae bacterium
TTCCGGGGATTTGCGACGCTGGATGTCTCCCTCGAGATGATCGGAGATGCTGCGCTGACCCATGGTGCTGAAGTGCTCTTCATCAGCGGTGCCAAACGGGTCGAGGGGACGGTGCTCCTCTACCCAGGCGGCGAATATGCCACCCTCAAACTCCGGGAAAAAGTCTTCACACAGTTTGGCGATCCGTTTGTCCTCCTCTCCAGCGGCCGACTCGTCGCCGGAGGGGCAATCCTCATCCCCATCAGCGAGCCGATGCGCAAACGGCAGAAGCTCACCCTCCTGCGCACCCTCAAAGCCCGCGATTTCGCCCAATCCTTTGCGCTGCTTCTGGCCAACCACCGCCGGGGATTCGGGCTCATCTCCAGCCATCAACGTTTCGGGATCGACCACGCCGCAGCCCTCGAGTATGCCCGCAGCATCGAGGGAGCCTTTATCGATGAAGCTGGGCTGGTGGTCTATCCGCTCGAAGCCCTCACCACCATCCACGACGCTATCCATGCTATTTACGAAAACAACCCCCGTGCTTTCCTCTCCCCCGCTTCGGTCACGTTGCGGATCACCTGGGCGAGTGAAGCGCTTGTGGGTGAAGTGATGCACCGGATGGTCGCAGAAGGATACCTCAAACAAACAAACGGCATCTACCTCCGCGCCGACCAAGACGAGGATGAGCTCATCAACACCCTCGAAGAGCGCATCCACACCATCCTCGACGAAGAGGGGCTCACCCCCGAAGCTCCCTACAACCTCTACGACCGCCTCGACCTCGACCGCGCCAGAGGCGATCAGGCGTTCAAGTCCCTCACCCGATCCAAAAAGGTCATCCGACTGGCACATAATCTCTTCGTAAGTGAGTCCAACCTTCGCCGGGCACTGGCACTCATGCGGGAGCTGATGGTCAAACACGGCTACCTCGACATTCGCCTGTTCAAAGCCGAAACCGGCATGAGCCGAAAATACTGCATCGCCTATCTGGAATATCTCGACAAGAGCGAAGAAGTGGTCAAAGAGGGGGAGAAGCGAGTGTTGAAATACTCATGAAAGTGTTATTTCTCTTTGGTTATAATCAACCATCTTTATAAAAGGAGATGCCCCATGCAAACAATGACCGTCACAATGCAAGAGAGTTTCGTCCCGAATTTTTTAGATATTTTGAATCAAAACAAGGAGATGATCTCTTTGGAAAAGAGCAAACCTCTCAAGCAGGATCCCTATTTTGAAGAGAGGAGAAAAGAGATTCAAGCTCTCCGTGAAGAGATAAAAAGTGGCAAAGTTTCTATGGTGCCGCATGACAAAATTTGGGAAAACATCCACCAACGTATAAGGACATCTTAGCCCACGGTCATGCAAATAATATACCACCCTCTTTTTGAGGATCAACTTGTAGAGATTGCCCAACATATTTCCTTGGACAAGCCTGAAGCAGGATTCCAGTTTGCCATTGATATTGAGACATTGATCCGCTCGCTCCCTGATTTTCCTTTGCGCTATCGTAAATCAATATATTCAGATGATGATAATGTCCGCGATATGATTTTCAAAAAATATACCGTGATTTATGAAGTAAATTTTGAAAAGAATATGATTGAGATACTCGAAATTTTTAACCGAAATCTACCAACTCGTCATCCATAGTTTGCACGCTTGAGTGCTCATTCTATTCGTATTTGTCGTATGTCAATATCGTCCGGAATCCCCGCAGGAGCTGAACCTGCCATCTCATCCAAGATCTCAAGTTTCTCTTTTACACTGCTATCTCTCATCTTTTTGTAATCATAAGTATCATCAAAAAATATTTGACCCCTTAAAGCTTCATTCGTCAAATGTTCATCTATGACAGTATCTGTTTTCATACTCAATCCTTGGTGAATAGTATACATCTTTTTAGTAAATTTAGCAAAAAATTTTGGATTGTTTTACGCGTGGCGAGAGGGTGGAGGAATCGAACCTCCCTCGAGACGGTCATCCGCCCCGATGATCGGGTTTGAAGCCCGCAGTGTCCACCAGGATCACATACCCCCCAAAATAGGGAAATGGGTTAGAGGAAACGTATTATAGCTCATAAGTATGGATAGAAAATTGAAATGGTGAGGTGTGCTGCCAGCATCCTGCCGGCAGCGAAAGAGAAGTTGACCCACTTCTGTCTGAGCGATCCTCGCTCCTGTCAGTCAACTTATCAGGCTGGAATCGCGCCACTGTCGTTGGCGTAGTGCTCCAGATACTCAGCAACGTACTTGCTGTATTTGGGTCGGAAGGGCTTGATGGCAGACTTGCGGCCGCAGAGTTTGGCGACCTCAGCTTCCATCTTTCCCGCTTTGACGATGGCATCCCACTCGGCGATCGAGTGTTGCAGCGCCACACGGGGTGCCGGGATACTGCAATCGTCATGAATGGCACGGTTGAGGACTTTTTCCCCTTTGATCGGGTCAGCCGAGGCGACGGTAGCCACAACCCCGACTCCAATCATCAGTGCCAGTACGGCACGGATCATGATACGTTTCATTGGTTCTCCTTTCAATGCGCGTCGGCATCCAGATTAAAGACTTTGGTTCCCACATAGTAGAGCAACACAACAATCCCGAGACCTCCGAGAGAGATCATCATCTCTGTGGAGCTCGGGAAGTAGTGTACCCACTCGGGCGGCAGCATGTATTCCCGGGTTTTCATCATTTGCAGCGGTTTGAGCTGGGTATCGTGCACCAGATCGTAGCGCATGAAGAAAATCCCCACCATCCCGATCAACGATGCCCAGAACATCATCACGTGGTTTTTCCCCTTGGTCAGCAATGCTACCAGGAATGGAATCAGCATCCCGAAAATAACTTCAGCCCAGAAAGGCCAAGTGGTCAGAATGTGCTCGGCAACATCCGCCCGGCCGGGCATACCGCCGTAGATACCGGTGAGCATTTTCCAGGTTTCGAAGAACATCAGGATGGCCAGAAGCAATGCCTGGATAAGGGCAAGATTGGTCAGCATCACTTTGGCGTTGTCCGGGAAGCGGAGTTTGTAGCG
>JALVWV010000123.1 GCA_027023145.1 Campylobacteraceae bacterium
TCCCACATATGTTCCGATCGTTGCATTCTCGTCTACATGAAAGCTACTCTGTCCCCGATACCGTGGTGGCGCATCGATGACATTCAAGATATGCACGACGACAGAAATCGGTGAACTACGTCCATGATCGTTGTCGGCAGCAGCACGGAGAGTATACACGCAGCCGGAATCACATGCCTCATAATCCACTGCTTGCGCCAAAGTTACTGTGCCGTTTCGATCAACCCGGAACTTCTCTGCTCCATCCCCAAACAAAGATATCTGTTTGATGGGAGACGCGCCGGTGCTGTTGATCTCAATGGTGCCAATGACGGTGCCCACGGTGGCATTCTCCTCGATGCTGATCTCCAGTGGCTCAAGTGCTGGCTCATCGTCGATGACATTTTCAATGTTGATAGTCAAAGTCACAGGATCACTCGTGCCAAATGCATTGGTCGCCGTGGCATACAAATAGTACCCTCTCTGCATCTCATAGTCCACTGCTGCAGCGGTACGAATCGTCCCATTATCGTCAATAGTGAAGGTGGTATTGTCATTGAGTGCATAAGCGGTAACAGGTGCATCTACTGCAAACTTGAAGTGAACCGTCCCTACGACCGTTCCGGTCGGCGCATCTTCCCGGAGATGATATGATTCTTCTCTCAGGACAGGAGGGGCATCCGGCACATTCTGTACAGTGATACTCACCCTGACCGGTTCACTTTCTCCAACGTCGTTCTGCGCTATGGCTTGCAGAGAATAGTATTGCTTCTGCTCATAATCAATCGCTCCGGCGACCTGAATCGTACCGTTGGCATCGATATGGAAATCCTCACTGCCTGCTCCACTGAGCGTAAAGCCGGTGATGTTCCCTTCGCCTGCATTGACTACGGATATGCTGCCCACAACAGTACCAAGAGGGGCATTTTCGGGGACGGTTGCTCTAAGTCGGGAGAGCGTCGGCGGATCATCAAGAGCATTTTGTACGTCAATGGTCACAACACCGTCATTACTCCACCCTCTCTCATTGAGTGCACTTACACCCAGCGTGTAGTGCTGTACGCTCTCATAGTTCAGTTTTTTATCCGCAGCGAGATAGATATTTCCGTTTTGATCGACTCGGAAATGCTCTTTGCCGATTCCAAACCACGCTACTCTTTGGATGGGATCATCTCCGGTTTCGATATTGATCGATCCGATTTGCGTGTCCGGAGGTGTATCTTCGGATACCTCAAGATGGGCAGACTCCTGCACATGGGGGATGCCGATTTCTGGCTCCTGATCATCGATCATGATCGTGATCTCTATCTTGTTGCTGTTGCCGTATCGGGTGTGTGCAATGGCATAGAAATGGTACGTATGCTCTTTCTCAAAATTCGGGGGCGTTGTGACACGTATCGTTCCATTTCGGTCGATAGCAAAGGGGATATGTGGGCTGAGGATCTCGAAGTGCTCGGTCTCGCCTCTGCCTTCTCTGTCTTTTCGGATGGTTGTTATGGCAGTACCCCTGGGTGTGTTTTCCGTCACATGTTCGAAAATCACATGATCGTACTGCGGAGTATCGATGACATTGCGGAGTGGGATCTGTATTGTGACAGGATAGCTTGTATTTCCATATGCATTGGTCGCACGCACAAGGCATCTGTATACACGGTGCTCTTCATAGTCCAGATCTGCCCCTTCAGCGACCGTGACCGCTCCATCGGGATCGATAACAAATGCATCGCAGAGCCTTCCGGTGAGCGTGTATTTCACGATACTGCTATTCGTATCGACAAAATGTGTCTGTGCTACCACTGTCCCGCCCGGACTGTTTTCTTCTGGAGGGAAGATCTCCACGGATTGCAGTTGCGGTACGCTCTTGTCCGGGTCATCCTGAGAGACTTCATTTTCGACGATGATATTCAGACTCGTACTCGCTCCGTGTCTTCCGTCTGCATCTTCGGCGTACATCCGCAGTGCATAGACATTCCCTTCCCGGATCCGATCACTCTGCGCGATACGGAGCATGCCGTTGGCGCTCAGGTCGAAGTGTTCGTGTCTTTTTCCTTCAAGCTCTATCCGCACAAATGGCACATGGTTTTGCGTATTGATCTGCGCGATGGTGCTTCCATTTGGCAAACCAGCAGGTATCTTCAGTGCCAGTGGTGCCAGCTGCGGTACATCTGACTTATATGGCTTGTAGATGAGATCATAGCTCTCTTCGTCACGGGCTTCGTTGGCATAAAGTTTGTCAATGATGGGCTTGACATAACGCTCAAACGGTTTGTAGAGTGTCTTTTTGTCCACAGCGGGCGCCCAGAGCAGTATATCTGCATAGCGCACGACTGTGTTGTTGTCCTTGATATAGAGTTTGGAGGACAACACTCTGCGTGCCGCATCATCGAGATGCTTCTGCAGGGCACTTCGGTTGTAGTCGCCTCCCAGAAATTCACCACTGACCTGGTAGATCGCCTCGGTGAGTATATTGACCCGAAAGGGCAAATGGTTCAAGTCCTCCCCTTTGATGATCGCATGGATGGTGCCGTGGTTTTCTACCGGAGAGATATCCCGATGCATATCATCGTCATAGTCTATATCTTCCCCACCTTCTCCCCGGATGAGATAGTAGGCTTCCGGGTCGATTTTGTTTTTGGCTTCATCACTCAGTTCAAATATACCCGATTTGAACAGATCGTCATCATCGGTCGTCGTGGTCGCAAAGAGGATATCCGGATTGGCTGCATTGGCCTGCCCCAACGCTACGATCGTAACCTCCGCCCCGGCGATGGGGCCGTTCTCGATCCGCTTATCCATCCCGGCGACGATATACTTACACGGTACACATCCACATGTCTTCTTCTTCTCTTTTTCGCTGCATTGGTTGTATGTTCTTCTTGTTGTTATTAAACTACTTCTACTACCACCACAATACCATTTTCCTTTTATTTTTTCTTTCCATCTATAAATTTTTTTCCCGCAAGTGATCTTATGTTCCTCATACCTGGCAGGTTTCCAGCGTGGTTCTGACGAGCAACGTAT
>JALVWV010000124.1 GCA_027023145.1 Campylobacteraceae bacterium
TCTCAGGCTGCTCTTCATGCGGCATCAATGAAGCATGGGAAACAGGATTAAACGATACTTCTTTGTCAAACTGCTCACACATATTTTTGGCCAGCTGGACGGGGAATGTCTTGTCGTCTTCTCCCCAAATCATCATGACATTGGCTTGAATTTTTCGATGATTCTCTTTGAAGCCGTCGACGACATCCCATTCAATCCCAATTAGGTATTTCAAGAAACCTTCCATGGCATGATAGCTCTTGAGATCATCGAGGTATTTACGGATATACGCTGGATCTTTCAGCAGTGATTTGTCTGTATAAAACTGATTGATCAACAAAGGGGAACGAACAACAAATCCGACTTTCAACAGCCCCCGGAAGATGTAATTGGCCAGAGGCAGTCTGGCCAGAATTTGGTGCATGGGGATAAAGGGAGGGCGGTGATTGGGGATTTCGGTATTGATGAGGATCAGGTTTTTGATCAGCGAGGGGTTGTTGACGGCGACCAGTCTGCTGATCGATGCCCCCGTATCCTGCGCGACGACCGTCAGATCATCCAGATCCATCCGGGTCAGCAGTTTCCCCAATCGCTCTGCTTGAGCCGTAAAGCCCAGATCGGCCTGCTTCTCCCACTTGGTCTCTCCAAACCCCGGCATATCGATGATGTGACATTTGTAATACTTGGAGAGTTCGGATACAACCTTTCTCCATGTATATCCACTGACAAAAAACCCGTGGACAAAGACAATGTCCCTCCCCTCACCGACCGTCCTGACGGAAAAGGTGACATCATCAATCTTGACAAACTGGCGATCCATTTTATCATAAAATTTCTGCTCATCCATGGTGCTATCCTTTCAACAAATAAGATAGCCGAGTATAGCATGTTGTAAAAAAGTTGTCATTCACCTGGATTCAGATTTTCGCAATTTGCTCAACGTTTGGGGGGCGATGCCAAGATACGAGGCGATATGATACGATTTGACCGTCTCGAAAATCGTCGGGTATTCCCGCAGCAGCCGTCGGTATTGCTCCTCTGCACTCTCACTCATCAGCGAAAGAACCCGCTTGTAGGTCGAGGCATACCAGACATCGTGGATCATTCTCCGTCCAAACTGCTGCCATTTTGTATTCATATCAAAAATTACATCCAGGTCCGCAAGGCTGATGATTTCAAACTCAGCATCTTCGAGTATCTCAAAACTCAACAGCGAGCCGCTCTGCTCATAATAACTGACCGAATCATCCATAAAAAGATTGAGCTTGTTCATGCTGGCATCGTTGAAATACAACTGCCAGGTAAAATCCTTGCCGTTGTTGTCTAGAAAATACGAACGCGCCAGACCGCTTTTGATGTACCACACTTCACTGAATATCTCCCCTGCGTAGTGGACTGTTTCTCCTTTAGTGCAGGATTTCGGTTTGAACTTCGAGCGAAAGACTTCCCACTCTTCATCCGTGATATCGATAGTTTTTTCCAGCACTTTTCTCAGGTATTCCATGCGCAAGCATCCTTATCTATTTCAATAACTCCAAAATCGCTCTGAATCGCGGATGTTTTGCATCCTTCAGCGCCATAAACAGAAACATTTCTGTTGAAAAGATTCTGATCCCTTCCTGCCGCATCTGCTCTATGGCATACTGTTTGTTCTGCTCCGTCCGGGACGAAACCGCATCGGCGATCACGATCACATCATACCCTTTTTTTCTGGCATCCAGAGCCGTTTGAAATACACAAACATGCGCCTCAATCCCGAACAGGACAACCGTCTGGTACTGTTTTTTTGTCATCTGTGCACAAAAATCGGGCTCACCCAGACAGGAGAATGTTGTCTTGCTAATAACCGGAGTAGCGTCATCAATCAATACTTTTAACTCCGCTATCGTCTCCCCTAACCCTTCAGGATACTGCTCGGTGACCAACAAGGGGATGTTCAACTCAGCTGACGCTTTCAACAGGCGGGTGATGTTGTGATTGCAGGCTTCCATGTGCACAATCTCCGGCGCGAGTCGCTCCTGAACATCTACCAGTACCATGATGGTTGAATCGAGTGCAAACATAACTTACAAAATCTCGTCGATCTTCTCCGCCGGACGCGCTACGACGGCTTTGTCTCCCCGGATAACAACCGGGCGTTCGATCAGTTTGGGGTGGTCGGTCATCGCGGCGATGAGAGCAGCATCGTCGGTAACATCCTTGAGCCCCAGTTCCCGATAGATCGCCTCTTTGGTGCGCATCAGCTCACGGGGAGTCATGCCGAGTTTTTTTAATAATTCGGTCAATTCATCTGCCGTCGGCGGAGTATCGAGATAGCGGACGACCTCATGTTCGATCCCCTTCTCTTCGAGGTATTTCAGCCCTGCACGGGATTTGCTGCATCGTGGGTTGTGCCAAATGGTGGTTTTCATGGGGGTTCCTTTTGTGTTTTTTTGCGTATTGTATCAAGGAAAGGTTGAATACACTTGAGACTCAGGCATGAAACTTTGCCTGGAAGTGGAGACTTCAGTCCCACCCAAAAGTCAAACTGCATGGTAACATCTGGGTGAGGCTGAAGCCTTCACTTCCGACAAACACCCAGCATACCAGTACACCAATACATTAACACGTGCGCAAAGCGCACCTACTTCGCATCCACCCTCGCCTGTCGGCAGCGGCTCTTTCGCTTAGGTGCGTTGGCGATGAGGGGCTTGACATGATCCCCCTGCCCTCGGAGGTTGATCCAGAGCTCGGTGAGGAGTCCTCTGTTGCATTTCATTTCCACCCGCTGTCCGGCACCCATCCCGAAAGCCTGATCAAAGGCATGTCGGATGGCACCAAGTGTGACACGCTTACCGATGTTGTTTTTGAGCAGTTGACCGACGGCGGAGTTGTCCACTTCCTTGGCCAGTGTGAGACCATCATGGAAATACTTATCCGCCGTGGTGCCGTAGCAGGTGCCGTGTTTGATCCATTCGTGTTTGTGAAGGTACGAAACATATCCGGGCATATAACGATCCATCAATTCGAGGGTTTCCGGGTCAGTGTCAATGTTCGGAAGCGTTCTCCATTGGTGGAATTTATCCCGTGAAACAGTCTTTTTCGGCACATTGCAGTAGACGTTGTTTCGCGGCTGTGGCCAGAGACCATGCAGGGTCAAATGCCCGGTATCCCCTCCTCTATCCTGCCGGCACTCCTGCTTCTTGCGGTGGGTTTCGCAGAAGGCATTCTGCCAGCTGAGCACGAGGAGTTCGGTTTTTCCGCCCTTTTTGGTATTTGGAAATATCGGTTTTTGATATTTTTTACGGGGTGACGGTTTTTTGGGGGCTACGTTTGTCCGCTTCCCACCTGAAAAACAGCTCCCATCCGCCCAACGCTGTGCGGGGGATTCCCCTTTTAATAGTATCAAATATTGCCCCTTGTGCTTCTTGACGATGGTATAGTCGTGACCGGGGGCGAGGACGATGTGATGGGTATTTTTGGTATGCCTCATGTTGTTGTACGCTTCGCACGTCTGACTCGGCTGTGCGGTGAAGCGGGCGGAGGCGAGGATGGGGAGAAGTGCGATAATGAGGATCGGGGTATATTTCATGAGCGGAGGCTCCTTTTTCGGATTTTGCTTTGTTGTCGACATGAAGGAGGCAGGACTTCAGTCCTGCATGACGGGACTGAAGTCCCTGCTCCTGATTGGGTTGAAATGTCCTATTTGTTGGGCTTCTTTTCAGGGCAGAGCTTCTTGTCGGCATCAACGCGAAGGATCTCTGTCTGGGTGGCTTTGTTGACATAGCGATAGGTTAGCGCGATGTCTGCCTGAATAAACCGATCGGCCGAAGTACACATCCCGTTGAGGACACGCGGCGCCATTTTCTTCCCCTTCGCCCGAAGTGCTTCGTCCGTCTTGGGCCCGGCATCTACGGCAAAGGTATAGATCAGCCGCGTACCGTTGCTGTCGATGGCAACAAATTGGGTAAATTGATCCACCTTTTGAGGAAGGGTCAAGCGAATCCCTTCGACGGCTTTCTTGACGACGGTAAGATTCTGCTGACGCAGCTTATCGATCGTCAGATCCCCACCGGTCTGGATTTGAGGGTTGAAGGGTTTTATAGGTTGCGTTTGCGCCTGCGCCTGCGCTGCAAATCCGAGCGCGGCAAGGGCAAGGGTGATGTGGGTGATTTTGGTCATGGATGACTCCTGAGAATGGTTTGGGGTATTATGCAGGAAAAAGGATAATGAGGGGGTTATTCCTTGTCCATCTCTGCGGTATGAATCGACATAATGGCCAATACAAATGCCATCAATGCCTCTTTTGCCATGGTTTCAAATTTGTGGTTGACCCGTTTGAGCTTTTTCCCTTTTTTCTCCAGATCGCCCATTGTAATCACCAGAGCACCGATATCCTGAATCGTCTCTTCATCAAAATAGCGTGCACACTGCCCGAGGAAATCCCTGTCCGACGTATCAATATCGTAAATAAAAGTAAGCGAATCGAGAAAGAAAAAGACCGTAGAGCGCATGGCTTCGATCGCAGTGAAAGGTTTTTGTTTGGGCAGCAGGGCATACAGCCCGTCGATCCACGACAAAAACTGACGGTGCATCTCATCTCCACGGTCGCCGCCGCCTTTGACTTCGAGTCGGGTGAAGTAGCGCAGTGTCTGATCAATGGCGGCAGCAAAGTCGGTATAAAATTTCCGCTCAGTATCTGCCCGGACACCGATCACCCGTTTGGCCGTAATCAGCTCATCGACGATCACCGATACCGGTTTGAGCGGAGCGTGCATCCCCCGCACATACAGGAAACAGAAGTCATGAAAGAGGTCGATCTCAAGCTGCTCCTTCTTGATACGTTGTTCAAACGCGTGCAGTGTCTTTTTCGAGAGAATCACATCCGTATCTACTGCATCGAGTGGTTTCAGCAGTGCATCAAGCAGGGGTGTCTTGCGGCATTCGTACGTCTCCTGATAATCAACTCCCCGCTCCTCTATCAATCCAAACGGCGCAAAGAAATTTTGAAAAAGACGCAGCCCCACCATCCAGTCAAATACATCGACGGAATCCCCCGGTATATACGAAACAGGGATAACCTCCTCAAAAATCATATCCATTACATGCGGGAGTGCATCGAGCATAAACGCATCGTACACTTTTGGATCGCGGAACATGGCAGGTCTGTCCCGAACTATCTGGAGCATTACCAGCGAAATATCATTGATCAGCGGCACCTCCTGTGCCCGATCGAAATATGCTAGATTGACCCGGCTGACAAACTGCCACAGCAGATAGATGAATTTCTCTGCTTCGGATGATTGCCTGTAGGTTTCGGCCAGGGTGCCGTAACGTATCTTTCCTTTGGAGACTTTGAGAAGCTTGCCCACTTCAGAGACGACTCGGGCTCTTTGTGCGGCCACCTGCTCCTCTTCGAGAAACCGCTTGGTCCATTGGAGAAACCTGCTGCCTGAGAGTGTCGGACAGCAGAGGGTGAGCTCCTGGACGACGCGGGTGGGGAGATTGCCTTTGTTGGTCAGTTTCAATCCTTTCTCACCCACGGCATCGAGCAGTATGTCTACCTGCCGTATGATTGGCACATCGATCGACTCCTGCTTCAAAAAATCCGGATGGATCTCAATCTTGATTTCGCGCAGCGCTTCGATGATCTTGTCTATCTGCAATGTTTTCATGATGCATGTTCCTTCCGTAATTTGAAAAACTTGTCAATCTCTTCGTACTTGTCCCCCAGTCGGCATAACTCCTCTACCGAGAGGTATCCATCATCGTACAGCCGCAGAAAAACATAGATCAGTTGCGAATACCGATAATCGTATTTTTGGGCTATCTCTTTGGCTTTGGCATTGAGCATCTCCCGCAGTGCCCAGACATCGTCGATCGTTTCAACCGTATGTGTATTGACCGTGCGAACAAAATCCAGATCATACGAAACCCGATGATCGAAATACGTACTCAGCGCCGTACCCCCGGAAAAATAAATCGGATATGTCGAGAAAATCGGATGAGAGTCCATACGATCCAAAAGCTCTGCTACAGCCTGAGTCATAATCCCACCCTCAGCTTTTCAAACTCCGTAAGTATCCGGCGTATCTTCTGGTAGTGCGGATTGGTGCGTTTTTTATAGAGTTTGAGGCTCTCTTCGACGAGGCGGGTATAACCAAAGAGGAGATAGAGTCCCATAAGATCGTCTCGGGTGTAGTGGATAAGATAGGTACGCAGAAGCGTATCGGTCTGAAGAGGAAAACCATCCTTGACGTTCCAAAACAAATCGTTGTCAAAAAGCTTCTTGTTGAGTTTAATTTCCCGGGTGGCGCGTTTGACGGGGGTGAGATTTCTGGGCTTATAGAAATGCCCTCTCGCGGTCTTGATAATCACTCCCCGGTCTGCCAGCCTCGAAATGTACGTGCGAAGCTTATCGGCATTGATTTGGAGATCTCTGAACACTCCGTAAGTGTAAATGGTATCTATTTTGAGCTTTTTAACTTTCTTTAATATAAGCTCAAAGCCCGATAATTTAGTCACTTTTGTATCTATTTTCATCTTTGAAGTATAGCGTAATTGTTTCGTTGGGTCAAGCCCTTGTCATCACCACTTTATTAACTCCATCCTCCCCCACAACCCGCAAGCCCAGCTGCTCTCCCATAACAACAAACGTCCGGGGGGTGAAAAATCCGATATGGGTCGGGTCGAGGCGGTAGTACCAGTCGAGGAATGCTTCATGGGTATCGGGAAGAAACTGGGTCTGGAGGGCGAGGTGAGCAGTGGGGGTGAGGCGCTCGGTGAGATGGCGGAGGGTGTTGAAGGGGTCGTCGAGATGCTCAAAGACCTCGGTAGAGACGATGAGATCGTAGGTTTGGGACGCATACGCTGAGTCGGGGTAATAAATCGGGTCATAGCGATCGACGGTGTAGCCAGCCTCGGCAAGCATCGATGCAAGAAGATCGGAAGCCCCACAACCAAAGTCCAGCGCCCTCCCCCCGGCGGGCACCAGCGGCAACACGTAGTCGAGAAAGCGCTGAAAATACGCGCGGTAGCTTGGATCATCCGGATCGTTCTCGTGCAAATCGTAGCGGGCTTTTTGGGCAAAAAGGTCATGGTGGTGCTCAGGAGACTTAAAAATGTAGCCGCATGATGGACAAGAGTGGTAAGCGATCCGGGGCTTTGGGTCAACAAAAGCGGTGGTCTCAGAGGTGCAAATGGGACATTTCATAACAGTAGTATACTATTTTACCCTGTTTTTAAATCATGAGTTAAGGAATACAACAAAGAAACCCGCTACAATGATGGTGATGAAAGATGAGGTTCGAGTTCATCTCTCGTGTGTACCGTGTGACTATTTGTTAGAATGCTCTCCGCTAGACCGAAAGACTCCCCCCTGTTTTGATTCACCATACTTAACTTTAAAGGCACTACCCCATGGCAGAATTGCAAAATGGAACCGTTAAATGGTTCAACGACGAAAAAGGCTACGGATTTATCCAACCCGACAATGGAGACAGTGATGTATTCGTGCACTTCCGTCAAGTCAACCAGGCAACACCCGGTCGTGTTTCGCTTCAAGATGGCCAGAAGGTCACGTTTGAAGTCGGCCAAGGACAAAAAGGTCCTCAGGCCGAGAACGTAACACCCCTCTAAGAATTACCCACGTAATTCCTGGTGCGCACTTTGCGCACCTCCTTCTCCTCTCTTTAACAAAAGCTCACTTTACCTACGATCTGTTTTGTTATATTGACAAACGGCACACATTGTACTATAATTAACCCTATGATGATACGATACGACTGGAACAATGAGAAAAACAGATTGCTCAAAGAAACGCGTGGTATTTCGTTTGAACAAGTGGTCGTTCTGATCGATGAGGGTAAACTCCTTGATATTATTGAGCACCCAAACAGTGAGCAGTATGGACATCAAAAAATCCTGATTCTCAACATCGATGGATATGCCTATGCAATACCGTTTGTTACCCGTGAAAATATACGTTTTTTAAAAACAATCATCCCCAGCCGAAAATACACCAAAAAGTACTTAGGAGGTCAGCCATGATAAAAGCATTACACTTAGACGAAGAAGAACAAGCTTTGCT
Source organism: Campylobacteraceae bacterium (assembly GCA_027023145.1). Taxonomy (GTDB): domain Bacteria; phylum Campylobacterota; class Campylobacteria; order Campylobacterales; family Sulfurovaceae; genus S017-3. The sequence continues at coordinate 8,048 of JALVWV010000124.1, forward strand.
GGATTCAGTTGAGCGCGGTGAATGGCATTCAGTTCACAATCTGGAAGAACAAATCCGTGAGCACAAACAAATCGCTGCCAATACGCTCAAAAAGGATACCCGTATCAATATCCGTCTCTCATCCCGGGATGTAGAAAAACTCAAAACCAATGCGGCAGAACTCGGCATGCCCTACCAAACCCTTGTCGCCAGTGTTCTGCACCAATATGTAGATGGAAGGCTGATCTCGGCTCAATAGCCTTTTGGTCGGCTGAAGCCAACCCTACTTTTCTAATATCTTCCACAACTCTTCCACACTTCGCACCACCCTTTTGCCCTCCTCATGCTCCGTGTACCCCCAATCAACCATGATATAGTCGATCCCGGCGGCTTCGGCGGCTTCTTCGTCTCGAGGGCCGTCGCCGACAAATACGGCTGATTCTTTCGGGATGTGGAGCTCTTCGAGGATACGATAGAGCATATCGGGTGCCGGTTTGGGGTGGATGACGTCGTCGTGACAGGCAACAGCATCAAACAAGGAAGCGATCCCAAGATGCTCAAGGGACTCAAGAGCAGAGATGCGGTAAGCATTGGTCGCCAGGGCAATGGCTATGCCGCGATCGTGAAGCTGCATAAGGAGCGATCGGATCCCATCATAGAGCTGAAGTTCGGTGGCGTGGTGAGCAGAATAGTACTCAGAAAACCATCTCTCATGGATCGGCTCAAACTGATCGACTTCATAGAAATATTGGGCAGGGTTGATCTGGAGGTTGTTGACTTGACCGATGATTGCACTTTGAGGCATGGGCGGGAGATCAAGCTGGGCGCGGACGTGGTTGATAGCGTTGGCCAGCAGTTGAGAACTGTTGACCAGTGTCCCATCCATATCGAAGATGACGAGATCGTACGCCATCAGTCCGAAGACTCCGTAAACGTCAAACGACCAATCGACTGAGCAAAGTCAAGTTTCTGCCCGATGTTGACATCGTAATGAATGCTCCCCTTCTCGCTGAGCATCACAATGGTCGATCCCATCTCAAACCAGCCAAAAAGTTCCCCTTTTTTGAGTGCTTTGGGTTCGTCGTAGCGGTAATGGGTGCGAAAACGCTCGTTGGCGTTGGTCTGGAGGCGGGGTTCGAAGGTGACGACCATTTTGCCGACATTAAGTGCACCGACGAGGACAAGGTAATGTTTGCGGCCGGCGGTGTCGGAACACTCCAGTACTACCCGTTCGTTTTCGAGGAAGAGATTGAGCTTGTTGCGCAGGAGGGGCATGTTGACCGGGTAGAGTTTGCCCGGGATGTGGGTCAGAGAGTGCACTGTGAGATCAAATGGGATGTGGTAACGATGATAATCACTCGGGGAGAGATAGAGGTTGACGTACGCACCTCCCTCGAGGCGGGGGATATCGGCGGCATGCTCCGCTCCGAGGAGTGCGGCGGTGTCGTAGGGCATCCCTTTAATCTGGTGCGCCTGACCGTGGTGGATGTAGCCCGCTTCGCTCACACGACTGTCGCAGGGGGAGATGACGGTGCGTGGATCGGGATCGAAGGAGCGATTGAGCACCAGTGCCCGGGTGAAAAGTGCCGTGAGGGAGGGGTAACTCTCCGGCGATTCAAATGCTGCCATGTCGATCTTCATCACCTTGACGTAGCTGCGGTTGATCCACCGTTGTACACCCCCGCCAAATTGCCGGGCAGCAAAGCGACCGAAAAGCCGGGAGAGAGCGCTGCTGTAATGGCGTACCATGTCAGGCTTTCGTCTGGGCGTAATGATCCAGCGCTTCTCGCATCAGAGAGACGTGGTAGTCTTCCTGAAAGTTGATAAATTCAAAAAAGGCCGCGAGTTCTTTGGATTCTCGGGCGACGGCATTGGAGAGGTCGAGGCACTGCTGCTTGGCAGCGATCTCCTCTTCGATCCCGTCACGGAGGAATTGCTCAACACTCTCGACCTGGTAGAGGCTCTTGTGGATCACACGGGGGACACCGAGGATCCCCATGTCGGCCATCATGCTGCCGAAACTGCGCAGGTGAAAGAAGCTCTCATCGATAAGGATCTGGAAAATGCGGTTGAGAAAAGCATCGTCGCTGTGGGCTTTGAGGTAATTGTAGATCATGATGAGTTCATACTCTTTGTAACTCTCTTCGAAGAGGAAGAGTGTCAGCGCATCGGTTGCCTCCTGTGTCAGGACAATCCCATCGATCGTCCGAGAGACATCAAAGGCGGTGATGAGCTCATCGGGCATGTGGTTGATCGCCCCTTCAATGTAGCGCAAATCGGTCGAAATGCGGTGTGCCAGATCGCGGTCGGGACAGCCGATGAGCTGAAGGTCAATCTCACTGAGACGGCGGGTAATATCGCTCAGGATTTCACGCAAGTGGGTGACTTTGATGGGAATGGTGTCTCGGTCATAATCGTAGCGCTCTCCATGACGGATCAGCTCGTGCTCCAGCCACGTAAAGTGCCGCCACATAATATCTGAAAACTCGTACAATCTCTGACGGTTATTCGTCCGACTCATAAACGCAGCCATCAATGTCTCAAGCCACACTTCGTGGGTTTTGATCAACAGGGTTTTCATTGGGCGTCCTCCTTGACTTCGCAACTGTTTTCGATTTTGTAGGTGATGGTGCCGTGATCGGGGTCGGCTTTTTTGGCGTTGTAGGTATCCATAGCTGCCTGCAGTGAGACAGCGACCATCTCCGAGCACGCCGCTTCCTCTGCTGGGACATCCTCGAGCATTCCGAGCGTCACCGAAATCAATTCCTTGCCCGTCTCGAAATCGATCCCCTTAGCCTCTCCAGTGATGATCGATCCAGCCACGACAGTGGTCATACACCCGATCGCCTGAAAACGGATATCCTCAATCTGTGGGGAATCCCCCTTATCATTAACACGAAGATAAATGATCACCTTCTCACCGTTTTCGGGGTTTTCGCCGATACCAATGGCATCGGCTTGCTCCATGGTTCCGTAATTTTTCGGATTGGCCATGTGGTCGATGATCTCTTGATCGAGTGCTGTCATGTCTCCTGCCTTATATAAAATGGCGCCATTATACCCAAATTTAATGGTATTTTCAAAATATTGCGCTATAATTCTCCTCCAATTTACGCGGCTGTGGCGGAATTGGTAGACGCGCTAGATTCAGGTTCTAGTGGGAGCAATCCCGTGGAGGTTCAAGTCCTCTCAGCCGCACCACCTCAAATCCCCATAAAATCGTAACCCCCTACCCTTTAGAATCTAAACCTCCCAAAACGGTAAACTTCCGAGAAGTTGACGAAATACAAGTATTCTGTCAAGGTTATTGCACATTTTATTGCACAGTGATTTTTTGTGCAAAAAAAGTTATTGCACAATTTGTTAAGATTTAATTTAGTTTAGCATAAAGTCGCTGAAATGCTATGAAAGTGATTAAATGAGTTGTGTATAGGTCTTACAAAAATTACATATAATTTTTGGCAAAGCCATACATATCTATAATTTTTGCTCGACTGTATTTCCTATTCGTTTCTGCCCCTGTACCAAAATCCATTGTATAAATCGCTTCATGTAATTCGTCGATCTCTTCTTTGTTTTCTTCGTAAAATTTCTTAATATGATTGAGTGCGTCTTGGTTCACTGAACGAAAACCGTGCCTTCCCGGAAGAGGTTTGCATATTTCCCTGAATGTATCTGTAAAATACTGATCAAAAGCAGGAATGCAGCCAAATACTCCAAGCATAATCTTTGTGATTAAGACGATATGACGGTTATTATCCTTATTGTCTATAATTATATCCCTGATTTGATCATATACGTCAAGGATTACCTTGATATTGGCTCCGCTGTATGAATCGGTGTCTATTTGCCAAATTTTGTGGTTATTGCGCTTTAGCTCTATGAAATAGTGAATCAATGGTTCATAATGCTTTATACTTTTTTGAAGAAGAAAGCTTGATCCCCTGAGCATGCCCCAGCTTGCAAGGTAAAACGAAAGCTCAAGGCATGATTTTTCAATATCTGCTTCAAGTTGATCAGCAGTAGATTCTTGGAAGTAGTTATAGCAGTAGTCAAAAGAGGCATATCTATGTGTTGGAGTCTGTTCTTTATGAAAGAGGTCAAGTACCACTTCTTTTAAATCAGGTGCGGCATATACACTCATTTGGTATCCTTTTGATAAAATCATAACAAATTTTTATAAAAGAGACACAATGACTACAAACAAGCAGATTGATACATTGAGCAATTTAGAAAAAGTTGAGCTACTGAAAAATATACTGGTAAGTAGAGAATAAATGGCCGTTTTAGAATATTTATGTAAAATTGCAGAATTCTCTTAAAAGGATTTGATATGGTCAAACATTACAATGTAGAAATATATCTTCCGCCTGAACTAAAAGATATTATACCTACAAGACTTCACAATAATATTATTC
>JALVWV010000125.1 GCA_027023145.1 Campylobacteraceae bacterium
ACCCGGGGGAGGGTATTGAGGGTACTTTTTTTGAAGCTAATTCGATGTATACTTTTTGAAAAAGTGAGTTTGTTATCATGGATCCGGAAGAAGCCTACCAAAACCCTGCGCGTCTGCTCCAGCACCTGATACGGTTTGATACGACCAATCCTCCCGGCAACGAAGAGGCGTGTGTTGCCTTTATCGAAGAGATGCTTCATGATGCGGGGATTGAGACGGAACGGTTTGCTGATGAGAGCGGCCGTCCCAATCTCGTGGCGCGACTTTCCGGGCGCGGCGAAGCGGAACCGCTGCTGCTGTATGGTCATGTCGATGTGGTGCCGGTGGCCGGGCAGGAGTGGCGGTATCCCCCTTTTGAGGCGCGGATAGCCGATGGATATGTCTGGGGGCGCGGTGCGCTGGATATGAAGGGGGGCGTGGCGATGATGCTGGCGGCCTTTTTGCGTGCCAAACTTGAAAATACACCGCCGGCCGGGGATGTGATGCTCCTCATCCTCTCGGATGAAGAGGCGGGCGGTGACCACGGCGCTAAATGGCTGACGCAGAACCACCCGGAGCTTTTCACTGGTATACGCCATGCTATCGGAGAGTTTGGAGGCTTTTCGCTCACCGTCGGCGGCAAGCGGTTTTATCCGATCCAGGTCGCCGAAAAGCAGCTGTGCTGGCTCAAGGCGACGCTGCACGGAGAGGGAGGGCATGGATCGCTGCCGGTTCGGGGAGGAGCCATGGCCAAGCTCGGTCGGATGTTAAGCCGCCTCGATCGGAACCGTTTGCCGGTGCACATTACTCCTGCTACCCGGATGATGTTTGAAAGCATGGCCAAAGAGATTGGTGGGATACGTGGGTGGCTCTTAAAACAGTTGCTCACCCCGGCACTGACCGATACGATCCTCAAGCTCATGGGCAAAGGGGGCAAACTGTTTGATCCCATGCTCCACAACACCGTTAGTCCCACGATTTTGCATGGCGGTCATTCGATCAATGTCATCCCCGACACCGTTTCCGTAGAGCTTGACGGACGCATTCTTCCCGGACAGACACCCGAGGATCTCATACGCGAATTGCGGGCAGTCGTGGGGGATGTGGTGACGTTTGAGCTGATTCGCCACGATGTGGGGGTGGCCCAGCCGGATATGGATCGGTTTGAGATGCTCTCAGAGATCCTGCGGGCATTGGATCCCGAGGCGATCCCGGTGCCGATGCTCTTGACCGGGGTGACCGATGGACGGTTTTTTGCCCAGCTTGGGATACAGACCTACGGGTTTCTTCCAATGCGCCTGCCTGAAGATTTTAACTTCTCTCAAACGATTCACGCCCCGGATGAACGGATCCCGGTCGAAGCCGTTGGGTTTGGTACCGAAGCGATCTACCGTGCGATCTGCCGGTAGCGGTTACCGCACCGCTCGTACCCTCAACCGCACATAGTCCGCTACCCAGCCCTCATCTTCTGTATAGTTGGTGGGCTTGAGCTCTTCGCGCACCTCCCGCCGGAACATTGCCGTCTGCGCTTCATCGAGGTGCTCGGTCACACCGTTGGTGAAGATTGCCAGCCAGTGGGCGATGTCGTCGATGGGGGTGGGACGGGGGATGAGCTTGATGGATGTGACATCCAAGCCGTGACGCTCCAGTATCTCGGCATACTCTTCGGGAGTCGGGAAATACCAGAAGTCATCAAAGACCCCAAACTCCGGATGTCGGGCAAACACCGTCCGCATTGCTTCGACAATGTGGTGGACGTTACCCGCTCCGCCAAACTCGGCGACGAACCGACCGCCGGGTTTGAGGGCTCGGGCGATGTTGGCTACAGCCAGCTCCGGCTCGCGTACCCAATGGAGCATCGCATTGGAAAAGACAGCATCAAATTCAGCACGGAAAGGCAGATCGGTCACGCTCATCACCTCCGCTTTCAGCCCGTTGGCTCGGGCTTTGGACACCATCTCTTCGCTCAGATCGACCCCGAGTACGTCGGCTCCTCTTTGGGCGATCTCCAGTCCCAGTATTCCGTCTCCACAGCCCAGATCGAGAATCCTCTCTCCTGCTTTTGGTGCGAGCAGATCCACCACCGGTATGGCAAGTTCTGAGACAAATCCGGCGTGTTTGCGATAGTTTTCGGCGTTCCATGTGTTGGTTTGTTTTTTGTTGTTTTTCATGTGTAAAATCCTGTTATTGTGAGGGTGTGCAAAAGAGCACACCTGCTGATGGGAGACCGTATAAGAATGTACCATTTCGAGGAGCAGGGGCTTCAGCCCAGTCAAAATAGTGCATTTTATGGAGGATTGTTATACGGGACTAAAGTCCCTGCTCCAATTCTTTCACGGTCTCATCGCGTTTATAGAAACCCGTCGCCGAAGTCAATCAGCGCATAAAAATAAGTGAGAATGCTTAGAGACTAAGCAGGGGTAGTGAGAGGAGAAGGAGAGCATGAGAACTTGTCGTGAAATGGGGTGAAGTGTGTGTTGGCTTCATGGTGCTCTCCTTGTGAAATTTTATGGAAGTGTAGTGGATTTTGAGAGATTTGTCAATGGCGGAGAGAGGGGGATTTGAACCCCCGGTCCGGGAAGCCCGGACAACAGCTTTCGAGGCTGCCGCATTCAACCGCTCTGCCATCTCTCCATAAATAAGGAAGCATTATACCGCAAATGAGGTTAGAGCGGTGGGGCTATGACACACAAGGGGGTGCGCTGAGTTGGATTTTGCTATAATCCTTACAGGAGATTCATGATGAAAAATATTGCTATTCTGTGTTCGGGTGGAGATGTATCCGGGATGAACGCTGCGCTCAAACGGTTTGTCGAGTATGCCAAACACCAGGGGCTTAACCCCTATTTTGTCCTGGATGGGTACGAGGGGCTCATCGATGGTCGGATCAAAGAGGCGACCCATCAGGATGTTGCTGGTATCCTTTCTCGAGGCGGGACGATCATTCACACGTCGCGCTCTCAGCGCTTTCATGAGCGACCGTATCGCCTACAAGCG
>JALVWV010000126.1 GCA_027023145.1 Campylobacteraceae bacterium
ATTTCGCCGCGTTTATCTTCGTCCTGGCCTCAGCGACCGACTTTTTCGACGGACACATCGCCCGGACGTTTGACCAAATCACCATCATGGGCAAGATCCTCGATCCACTTGCCGACAAGATGCTCACCCTCGCAGGCTTCCTCGGTCTCATGATGCAGGGTGTCGCCTCCCCTTGGGCGATCTACCTCATCCTCACCCGCGAACTCTTCATTACCGGTCTGCGCGTCTCGGCCGTAGCCGAGGGGATCGACATCGCCGCCTCATGGATGGGCAAAGTCAAGACCGTCACCCAAATGATCGCCATCGGCTTTTTGCTCATGCACTGGCCGGGAGGCACCACCCTCCTTTGGATCGCCACCGCGCTGACGCTCTACTCGGGGTATGAGTATGTGCGGGATTTTTTTCGGAAGGTGGAGATGTAATCTTCGATACTATTTTTTCTTGATATTCTCCTGATCTCAATCACAAAGCTCCATTGCCAGTGCTTTTGCCCCCTTGTAGTCTGCTTTGCCGCTTCCGAGTTTTGGCAAGGCATCTACTTTGTGATATTCTGCTGGCAAAAAGAGTGGATTGAGATTCAGGGACTTGATGCGCTTTTGAAGCATCTCCACTTCCGCTTCACCGGTATAGAGAAGGACGATGCGTTCCCCCTTTTTTGGATCGGGTACAGCTGCGACGGCTATCTCTTCCGACTCATCCAAAACGGAGCTTATCTCTCGTTCAACCATCCCCAAACTGACCATCTCGCCGCCGATCTTGGCGAAACGGCTGTAGCGATCAACAATTGTCAAGAAGCCATCCTCATCCAAGTGCCCCTTGTCGCCCGTAATGTACCAGCGGATCCCGTCTGCTTCGTGGATGACAGCTGCGGTTTTGTCCGGATCACCGATATACCCCTGCATGATCTGCGTCCCACCGATGAGAATCATCCCATCTTCCCCTACTGGCAACGGATCAAACGTATCTGGATCAACGATCTTGAAACTGCTTCCAGGAAGCGGGAGTCCGACGGTGCCGGGTTTGTTTCCTTTTTGCACTTGCCATGAATCGGTCATGAGGACATCCTGGATGTTGACGCTTGCCACGGGTGTCGTCTCGGTAGCGCCATACCCTTCATAAATCTCTTTGCCAAATTTTATCTTAAACGCCTCACGTATCTCATCAGGAAGTTTCTCAGCTCCGGCTACCACAAGGCGAAGATCAGCAAACATCAGCGGATGGAGTTTGCGATTGCGCACATACAATCGGAAAAACGTAGCCGTTGCAAATAGCATCGTCGCACGATACTTCGCTGCGATTTTCCCGATCCCAAATCCATCGGTCGGATCGGGATGACACACCACAGGTATCCCCTCTATCAGTGGCAGCAGGGTCGTTACCGTCAAGCCAAATGAGTGGAAAATCGGTAAGGTGCCCAACATCACATCCTCATCGGTTGGATTCAGGAGCGTTGTCGTCTGCTTGATATTGCCCATAAGATTGCGATGGCTCAAGGCGATCCCCTTGGGCGTCCCTTCGCTGCCGCTTGAAAACAGAATCGCTGCAGTCGATTCGGGATCGGCTGCATAGATATAGCGCGCCATGAGCCACGAAGTTGGAGCGAACCTCACCTGCGCATACATCCACAACGATGCGGCCTTGGAGATGCTCTTTTTGAGCGCCTCAAGATAGATCACCTCTAGCCCTTCAGCCTCGAGAATGTCTGTCAAATCAAACCCTTTGGCCTTGAGACGCGTCACAAAAGTCTCCGAAGTGACAATGCGTCGGATCTTGGCGACCTTTGTGGCATGTTTCAAGCTGGGGATTCCGCTTGAATAGTTGAGGTTTACGATGGTTTTGCGCAAACTGAGCAATGCCATATTGCCCATGACACCGGCTGCACTGGTCGGGAGGATGATTCCGATATTTTGCTCATCCCCAAGCAGGGGTCTGAGTTTTTGTGCCAGCAGGAGGGTCGCCGTGACGAAACGGTTGTGGCTCATCTCCACTCCTGTTGAATCGGCAACACACAGATTCCTGCCCATCTCTTTGGCACGTGTCATCCAAGCTTCCTGAAGAGAAGGAAGCGTACGTGCATATCGACGCCAGGCGACAATGGAGAGCTCAAATACAGCCTGTTTGACCTCCGCAGGGGTAGCATGAATGTCCATCATGTGACCGAAGTTGATGCTGATATCCCGTGAAGCATTTCGTTTCATTTTTCCCGAGGCGTACGAAAAATCATCCTCCCAAAGCCCACGCAGGTGAAACGGGACAATTACGGCATTTTCTACCGATTCTGCTGCAACAGCAAACCCTTTTTTGAAAGTTCCAAGGTGACCATTTCGCGAGAGGTGTCCCTCGGGGAAGAGCGCGACCGTATCGCCAGCCTCAAGCGCTTCTGAGACCAAAGATAGCGCACGCTTGCTCCCACGAGACGAGATGGGTATCACACCAAAGAATGTGAAGATTGGCTTGAGATACCATTTGTCATAATAGATACGATCCATCACAAAGCGGATCTGTTTGGGGTACGCAATCTGAAGCATCGCCCAGTCCAGGAATGAGACATGATTCCCCAAAAGCAGCACCCCTTTTCCTTCCGGCTTGATGTTTTCAAGTCCTTCGACCTCGATGCGATAGCGCAGACCAAACACAATGCGCACGGCGTACCGTACAAGAGATTGGGGAAGTTTGATGAAGGTATAGACCATCCCAACAAATGCTATCAGGGCAACGATATAGAGTAACATTGTGCTGGAGACATGGAAATAAGCAAACAAAGCTGTCATCACTAGGAAAAGAAACATCACAACGCTCTGGACAAAGTTGTTGCCCGCCAGTACTTTGCCAAGACTCGATGTGGGTGTCGCAAACTGAATCAGCGAGTTGAGCGGGACGATAAAGAGGCCGGAAAAAACTCCAAACAGGAAGATATCCAATCCAATTCCCCACATGCTCTCCAAGGAAGGAAGAACATACACGCTCAGGGCAAT
>JALVWV010000127.1 GCA_027023145.1 Campylobacteraceae bacterium
GTGTCAAATGTGGAGAGTTGGGAGGTTTGCAATGAACAATCACTGGCAATCAATCCGCAAAAATCGTGGGGGACATTTCCGGTAAATGCTTGTGTGTGAATGTGTTGTGAAGGGAGAGAGTGGGATTGATTGTTTTCCCGGATCGTGATCGCAGGAATGGCAACGTCATCTTCGCCGTTGGCTTGAAAATAAAAGGTATAAAAAAGGTCACGACCGTTGATCACTTTGGCTGGGGAGATTGAGAGAGGTTTCTGCCCAGTGTTTGAGTCAAAATGGAATTCGACGGGTTGATTGGCGCGTGCATTGCCAGCGAGGATCGTCACCGGGAAAACTTGAGTGGGATAAACATGCTTGGGGAGGTAGCTGTAGTGATATTCCGTCGCACTCAAGAGCATGGCTGTCCCAAATAAGCCGAGAATAAGCGCTCTGATCCCAAGCCACAGACGGGTCATGCCGCAGGGATCCCCTCGAGTGCGGCGGCAAACCCTTCGAGCATCCGCACGCCGTCGTCTGAACCGAGGATCGACTCCATAGCACGCTCTGGGTGGGGCATGAGACCAAAGACATTGCGTTCCCGATTGCAAATACCGGCGATCTGCTCGACCGAGCCGTTTAGTGCTGTCGGTGTCCCCTCGGCATTACTATAACGCAGGAGGATCTGACCATGTTTCTCCAGCTCAGCCAGCCCGGCATCGTCGATAAAGTAGTTGCCGTCCGCATGGGCAACGGGGACACGGAGCACTTCACCCGGGGTCAACCGGTTGAGAAAAGCGTTGTTGGTGTTGACAACCACGAGATGCTGGATTTTGGAGATGAAATGGAGATTGTTGTTGCGCTTGAGAGCGCCGGGGAGCAGACCTGCTTCGGTGAGGATCTGGAAGCCGTTGCAGATCCCGAGGACATACCCTCCACGGTTGGCATATTCTGTTACCGCCTTCATCACCGGAGAAAAGCGGGCGATGGAGCCGGAGCGGAGGTAGTCGCCGTAGCTGAAACCGCCGGGGACGACGACAAGGTCAGTATGGTCCGGAATGGATTCTTCCTTATGCCAGACGATCTGTGTGTGGTGACCGAGGCGTTTGAAAGCATAGACCGTGTCGTACTCGCAGTTGGTGCCGGGGAACTGGAGGATGGAGACATTGAGCGTTTTCATCCGACGATCTCAATGGCGTAATCTTCGATGACGGTGTTGGCAAGCAGGGTTTCGGTCATCTCTTTGATCTCTTTTTCGGCTTGCTCCCGATCGGTGGCATCGAGCTCGAGGACGATCTGCTTGCCGATGCGGACATCGGTAACATTGTCAAAGCCGAGAGATCCCAGCGCATGGTGGGCGGCTTTGCCCTGGGGGTCGAGGACGCCCTCTTTAAGGTAAACGTTGATGATGGCTTTCAGGGGTGCTTTCATGGGCGGGCTCCTTAACGGTTTTGCAGGCGCTCGAGCACCTGGGTGTAGGCTTCGGTGAGGCCTCCGAGGCCCTGGCGGAAGCGGTCTTTGTCGAGTTTCTCGTGCGTTTGGGCATCCCAAAGGCGGAAATTGTCGGGGCTAAGTTCGTCGATCAGGAGGATCGTGCCGTTTTTGTCGCGGCCAAATTCGAGCTTGAAGTCCACGAGAGTGATCCCAAGCTCCGCGTAAAGATCGCGTAGCAGGGTGTTGATGCGGCGTGCCATGTAGCGGAGATAGTCGAGCTCTGCCTGCTCCTTAACCAATCCGAGGATGAGGCAGTGTTGATCGTTGAGTTTGGGATCACCCAATGCATCGTTTTTGTAGTCAAACTCTACGAGGGTAAACGGCAGCACGGTGCCGTCCTCGATCCCAAGGTTACGACTGAGGCTTCCGGTGGCAATGTTGCGGACGATCACTTCGATGAGGATCACCTCGGCGCGGGTGTGGAGCATGTTGTTGGGATCAAGCATCTCGATGAAGTGGGTTGGGATTCCCCGCTCGCCAAGATAGCGGAAGAGTTCCGTGGAGATGGCATTGTTGAGTGCCCCTTTGCCCACTTCACTCGATTTCTTTTCGCCGTTAAAAGCGGTGAGGGAGTCTTTGAATTCGGAGATGAGGAGATCGGGATTGTTGGTCTCCCAAATCTTCTTGGCTTTCCCCTCATAAAGGAGGTGGGTTTTGGTCATTATTTTTTTCCTTTGTTGGTGAGCATGAGGACTTTGAGGATGTCGGTGGCACTCTTGAGCTGAGCGTCATCGTAGAGTTCTTTTTCACTCAGGACGTTTTTATCGTTGGTTGCATTGCTCTCTTCAGTGTCGGTTATGTTGGTATCGGGGCTTGTGACAGTCGCATTGCCGTCGATTTTCTTGAGTTCGCTTTTGAGGTGCTGCTTGAGGTCGCGCTCTTTGAGGGAGAAGGATTCCTGATCATTACGACTCACCTTACCCGGGTGGACGATAACGTCGGGGGTGACCCCTTTGTTCTGGATCGTCCGGCCGCTTGGGAGGTAGTAGCGGGCGATGGTGAGCTTGAGAGCGTTTTCTTTGCCGATGGGGATCACCACCTGTACCGATCCCTTGCCGAAGGTCTTCTCTCCGACGAGGATCGCCCGACGGGTATCTTGCAGGGCACCACTGACGATCTCACTCGCACTCGCACTCCCGCCGTTGACGAGGGTGACGATCGGGGTGGTTGTGTCGGTACCCTCCGCATGGGCGTCGTATTCATTGTTGTCTTCAGGGTTGCGCCCTTTTTGACTGACAAGCGGTCCTTGGGCGATGAACATATCGAGCAGGCGGGTGGCTTGGTTGAGGAGGCCGCCGGGGTTGTTGCGCAGGTCAAAGATGATCCCTCGGGTGCCGGGGTGATCGGCGAGGGCTTTTTTGACGTTGGCAGCGACGTGGGCGTCAAACGAGGTGATGTGGATGTAGAGGATCTCCTTGTTTTTGCCGATGGTTTTGGTCTTGACCGACTGGATTTTGATGATGTCACGGACGATTTTGATCTTGAGGGGTTTGGCTTCGTTTTTGCGG
>JALVWV010000128.1 GCA_027023145.1 Campylobacteraceae bacterium
ATTACGGGCTGAGAGAACAGACAGCGAGAGGAGCGGCACGGTGATGATGGAGATCACGTACGAGGTGCCCAGCGCGATCAGCAGCGTCCCCACCAGCGGCGCAAAGACCGTCTGGGGATACCCGCCCACAAAGAGCATGGGCACAAGCGCGATCATCGTCGTCACCGTCCCGCTCATCACAGAAAACATGATCTCTTCGGTGCCGTCATACACCGCCTGCCGGATCGGTTTGCCCAGCTCTTTGTAGTGGCGCTCGATGTTTTCCATCACCACCACCGAATTGTCGAGCAGGAGCCCAAGAGCAAGGATGATCGCGGTGAGGGTGATGACGTTGAAATCCATCCCAAACACCCACATCATCGCGATGGTCGAAGCGTACACCAGCGGGATCGTCACCAGCACCACGAGAATCTGCCGGAAACTGGCCAGAAACAGGAACACCACCAGCGTCGACATCACAATCGCATCGCGCAGCGACTCGAACATATTGTCCGTACTGAGAGCAATCGTCTCCTCCTGCGTATCACTTACAGCAAAATCGATCGCCGGGTAGCGGGCTTTGAAGCGCTCGATCACTGCATCGGCTTTGTGAATCGTCTGGATCACATCGGCCGTACTGGCCCGCTGGATCGACAGGGCAATCGCCTTGTGGCCGTTGCCGTAGTAGAGTGCCGTGTTTTTGTACGAGCCGAAATAGACCTTCGCCACATCCCCGAGACGGACATCTTTGGTCAGAGGAAGCGCTTTAAGTCGCTCGACGCTGTCCCGTTTGCCCTGCGATTTGAGGAGATAGCGGTGCTCGGTGTTTTCGATTACCCCAAGAGCATAGTCGTTGTCGTTCTGCTTAATCGCAGCAATCACATTGCCCAGACTCAGGTGGAGCGTATCAAGACGTGCTTTGTCGAGGACGATCTGGAGTTCTTTGGTGTGGCCGCCGAAGATGTCTACGTTGGCGACACCGGGGGTTCTGAGCAGGGCATGCTTGATCTCGCCGCTGGCAATGTCCCGAACATCTTCGAGGGTGAGATTGCTCCCCAGTTTGGGCGAGAGAGCAACCACTTCGATCGGTGCAGTGGTGACGGTGATCTTAATCGCCTGAGGCTCCCGGATGTCTTGCGGCAGGCGGGAGCGGAGCTTGGCCACGGCACCGCTGACATCGCTGAGCGCCGCATCGATGTCCTTGGAGTAGTCAAACTCGGCGTGGATTACCGTCACCTCATCGATCGTATCCGAATGCGCCCGGCGGATCCCGTCGAGGGTGTAGAGTTCCTCTTCGACCGGGACAGCGATGTTGGCCGCCATCGATTTGGCCGAAGCGCCCGGCTCGACGATCACCACCGCTACTTCGGGGTAGTTCGAGTCCGGGAAAAGGTTACGGGGAAGCTTCTGGTACCCCATCACCCCCATGATGATAAAGAGCCCGAGAAACGAAATAACAATATGAGGTCGGGCGAGAATGCGTCTCAGCCAGGAGGGTTTAGTCGTTTCCATGAGAGTCTCCGGCAGGATGGATCAGGACATGTTCGTAGGCGGGCAACTGACTCAGGCGCACTTCACTCCCGCGTGCTACGGGTGTCTTGGGACAGGGACTGACAATCACCTTCCCCTCATGGCGGGCACGCACCTGCACCTTCATGGGGACGAATCGACCCTCCGGCGAATAGGCCATCAGTTGGGTTGTGTCCTCTCGGTGGATCAGCGTATCATCCGGCAGAATGCAGCCCTGTGCTGCCCGGAGAGCAACGGCGATTTCGATGCTGGCTCCCACAGGAAGATCGATCGGCTGATCGAGGGCAACTTCGGCATTGACCAAGCCGTTTTTGGAGGTGGCATAGAGGGTACGGATCGCACCAACCTGTTTCCCCTGCGCAAAGACCGGTTGTCCCGGCTTGACATGGGTGCGTGGCGTGGGGACAAAACCAAAGACCAGCTTCTTCTCTCCATTGCTCATGCTCAGGATCGGACGTCCGGTGGCCGCCAAATCCCCCTCGTGGAGCATCACCGCATCGATCTGTCCGTCAAAGGGAGCTTTGAGGTTGAGATAGGTGAGCTGATGTTTGAGCTGGAGCACCTTCTGCCGGGATGATTCCACCTTGGCCGCTTTTGCCTCCACTCCGACACGGGATTGGTCGAGCTTTTGTTTCGGGAGAGCACCGGAACGGTAGAGTTCAACGTTGGCCTCGTAGATCGACCGGGTGAGGTTCAGATCGTTCTCAAGGGCCACCAGGGAGCCTTCGAGCGCTGTGATGTTGGAGCGCAATTCCCGTGAATCGATCGTGATGAGCGGGTCACCCTTGTGTACTTTTTGACCAGTATGGACATACACCTTTTCGATCGTGCCGGCAAGCTTGGTGGTGAGCTTGATCCCTTTTTTGGCCTGGATCTGCGCCAGGAAACGCTCCGTACTCACCAGCGTCCCCTTGTGCGCCGTCACGGTGCTCACCTGAAGTGTGATCGCCACAGGAGGTTTAGCGCCGTCCACCTCAGCTTTGCGCTCGTCAAGGAGCTTTTTCGACTGAACGACCAGCAAAACGATCGCAACAAGGATAATCAGAGTGATGATAAATTTTTTCATGAGTGGGTTCCTCTCTCCAGGACATAGTCCAGATAGTAGATATTTTTCTTATAGGTATAAGTACTTTCGATGGTTTTGGCGCGTGCCAGACGGTACTTGCTCTCTGCAAGCAGTAGATCGTTGAGTGTGGCTGCCCCATTATGATAACGGGTGCGCTCCACCTCGAGGCTCTTACGACTGAGGCGCTCGACCCGGGTCGCTCCGATATAGGCCGTATAGCTCTGACGAATCTTTTCCACCGCCTGGGTCACTTGGCGACGAAGGTCGAGCAGAGCTTGACGCCGCTGAAGCTGAGTGCGCAGCTTGGCCAGACGTGCCTTTTCTCTCCCGGCACTGCGCTTGCCAAAATCGAAGAGATTGAATTTGACATTGACACCAATTTGGGCAATAGTCT
>JALVWV010000129.1 GCA_027023145.1 Campylobacteraceae bacterium
CCGTTCGTTAAACGCCCACAAATCCTCCAGGCTCCCGCCGCCCCGTCCGGTGATGATCAGATCGGCTCCCAATGTATCGGCATAGGCAATTCCTCTAGCGATCTCTCCGGCAGCTGCCTCACCCTGAACCAACACATCAATGACACTGATCTCTACTGTCGGCCACCGTTTCTCGGCCACGGTGATCATGTCCTGAAGTGCTGCACCACCCACAGCCGTTACAAGTACGATATGGGCAGGAAATTTCGGCAGAGTTTTTTTGCGTTCGGTATCAAAGTAACCTTTGGCTTTGAGCTCCGTTTTGAGCTGTTCGAAGGCCACGGCAAGGGTTCCCTTGCCATACGGCTCGATATGCGTCGCAATGAGCTGGTAGCTGCCACGGGGAACATAGACGCTAATCGAGCCTTCGATTACAATATGTTCCCCCTGCTCGAGACGGAATTTCATCCGTGCCGCCGTCGAACGCCACATCACACAACTAAGCGTACTCGTCTCATCCTTGATTGAGAAATAGACATGCCCGCTGCGGTGATACGTCACCTGCGCCACCTCCCCCTCGACCATGACGTGGACGAAGGTTGCTTCAAGCAGGGAGCCTATTTTTGTGTTGAGGGCGGAGACGGACATCATGGGGCAACCTTGTTGCCCAGTGGGTAGTGGGTAGTGGGTAGTGGGTAGAACAGGATAATCATTTCTGCCTCAAATGGTTTTGCAGACCTTTGAGCATCTTCAATATCTCATTGGCTTCTTTGACCCAGATCATTCCAATATTACGTTCAATATAATCAATCTCAATGCCGATATAAATTTGTGTTATGAGCTCAGCTATGGAGCCTTTGGCGATTTCGAGGTATCTCAGATTTTCATTGAGAGAGTCTTTCTCCATCCCCTCTGCAATATTACTGGCAACCGAAAGGGAACTGCGCATAATTTGATCCTTGAAAGCATAATCACGACTCTCTTTGAAAAAACGATACACTTCAACACTCAAGCGACTGGCACGCTTCCAAACATCCAATTTCTCACACTTCATCTACCCACTACCCTCTACACACTACCCACTCTTTTGCGCCAGCAAAAGCGTACTGATCCCCATCGAAAAGCTCTGCGTATACCGCATCTCAAACCCAGCCTCTTCAAGCTCGTGGCTCAGCATCTCCGTGGTGAGGAACTCTTCGATGGAGTCGGGGAGGTATTTGTAGGCTTCGTAGTTTTTGGAGATCAGACCGCCGATGCGGGGGAGGATCTTTTTCATCCCGAAATCGACCACTTTGTCAACCAATCCACTGCGGTCTTGCTTGGTAAACTCAAGGATCATGACGATGCCGCCGGGCTTGAGGGCGCGATGAAACTCCTGGAGAGCCTCGATGCGATCGACGACGTTGCGGATGCCATAGCTGATGGAGATCACATCGGTACTTTCGTCCGCAATGGGGAGCTCCTGAGCTTTGCCGACGATAAACTCGGCAAAATCTACTTTTTTGCGTGCGACATCAAGCATCCCGGTCGAGGGGTCGATCCCGACGTATTTGTTGATCGTGACACCGTTTTTGCGTGCCTGTTCGCGCCAATAGATCAGCAGATCACCCGTACCGGTAGCGACATCCGTCACCTGCTCAAGTCTATCCGTATCCAGAATCTCGAAGGCTTTGTCGCACCCTTTTTTGCGCCACTGGATGTCGATCCCCATGCTCAAGACCCGGTTGGCAGTGTCGTAGGTCGAAGCGATGTCGTCAAACATGCTGACAATTTTTTCTTGTTTTTCGGCTTTGTCGGTCAGTTTTTCAATCCCCAAGGTTCTGGCTCCATATCATCAAATCCACTCCGATCCGCTGCGTATGCAGGAAGCGCAAAGTGGTGGTGGTATTATAAGTGATTTCGTTGGGACTGAGCTTAGGGGTGAGGTAGGTCAGCATCCAATCAATCCGATCACCTAATGCCCCCAGCATTCCATCACCCCCCTCAACAAGGATGAGTGAGGGCGTATCGAGGCACGCAAGGGTATCGCTGATCTGCACATCCCGACCCTCTACATCAAAGAGAGGTATAGTGTGATCCCACTCAGTCTGACCGCTGAAGATCGTCACATCCGGAGCCCGCCCTTCAGGATCGTAGCGGCTGTCCAGCGTCGGTCGATCGGTACGCACCGTTCCTCCGCCGATGATGAGCCGATCGACCACACTTCGGATCCGGTGAACATGCTCCAGAGATTCCTGAGAACTCAGATAGCCTCCTCCGATGCGCCCGTTGAGGGTCTGGGCGAGCTTGAACACGACAAATGCCCTCTCCTGCCAAATCAGAAACGGCGTGATCAAATCATGTGCCTGCGCCTCCAGCACCCCCATCGTCACATTACCAAGGCGATTGGCTCCTCCCCCGTGCCCGGCAATCGGGTCAGGATGAGCAACGACTACCCGCTCCAAATTTAACTCAAAAAGGAGTGATGCGCACGAGGGGGTCTTCCCCTCATGGGCACACGGCTCAAGGGTCACATAAATCGTACATGCCGCGAAAAATCCCGCCGGAAGCCCACGGAGAAAGGCATGCGCCGCGTGAGCATCGTACCGGTCGATCGATACCGTCTCACCTGAGAGAGCTTCATACGCACGCACCAATGCCAACACCTCTGCATGAGATGTCCCCGCCTTGCGATGCGCTTCGATCGCGACGATTTTTCCGTCACACACGACTACCGCTCCTACCGGAGGATTGGGATACGTCAGGAGTTGATACTCCCACGCCTCGTCGATGGCTAATTGCATGTAAAATTCATCATTCATAAAAAGCATTATACCTTTTTTGTGATTTCGGAGTATAATACCCCATTCCACCGACAAGGTACCCCATGTCCCACCGTTCAAACACCCTCTTCTACTTCCTGATGTTTCTCGCCATGATCGGCTGGGGTGCATCATGGGTGCATGCCAAATACCTGAGCGAGCACATGAGTGTCAATGAGAT
>JALVWV010000130.1 GCA_027023145.1 Campylobacteraceae bacterium
GTCCCATCCCCTTATGGTTTGCTACCCTTTGGGGCTTGGACTTTAGTCCAACAAACGCGATAGCGTCACTTTTATGTGGATAGTTTTCTATCCATTCTGCTCCTGTATTCTTCCTACAAAAGGCTCAGCAAAACGATGAGCAAAACCGGAGGGGTGACGATCAGACCGAAGCGGCTGTACTGGCCGAAGCCGATCTTGACCCCTTTTTGGGAAAGGACATGGAGCCACAGGAGGGTTGCTAGGCTCCCGAACGGGGTCATCTTGGGACCAAGGTTGCAGCCGATGATGTTGGCGTAGGCAAGCGTGTGGTTGGGGATGTCCTGCAGAGCAATATCCATGATCATGACGGTGGGCATGTTGTTCATCAGGGCACTGAGGATCGCACTGATAAACCCTGTCCCCACTACGGCCACCGGCTGACTCTGATGGTTGAGGGTAAGTAGAAGGGAGTGGAGGTAGTCGGTCAGACCGGCATTTTTGAGCCCATAGACGACAATGTAGAGCCCGATACTGAACCACACAACCTGCCAGGGGGCCGTACGGATGATCTCCCGGGCGTTGACATACTCACCCTTCGCCGCAATCAGAAGAAACAGAAGCCCCCCGCCCAGGGCAAACACACTCACCGGTACATGGTACACATCCCCGATGAAATATCCGGCGATCAACAGTAGCAGAAAGAGCCAGCTGAACCGAAAGAGTGTTTTGGATGCGAGCACAGAGTCGGGGTCTTTGAGTAAACCAATCTCCACCCGTGCCGGGATATCCCGTCTCAGCAGCAGCCACAGGACACCAATCGAGACAACGGTGCTGACGAGGTATGGGAGGATCATGCGGGCAAAATACGTCCCAAATCCAATGTGAAAATAATCAGCCGTGACGATGTTGGTGAGGTTGGAGAAGACAAACGGCAGTGAGGCGCTATCGCTGATAAATCCCCCGGCGAGGATGAAGGCAAGGATGGTACGGGTATTTAGCTTGAGAATGCGCATTTTGGCCAGGAGGATCGGGGTGAGGATGAGAGCCGCTCCGTCGTTGGCAAACAGGGCAGCCACGAGTGCGCCCAACAGCAGGGAAAAGACAAACATCACATGCCCCCTCCCCCCGGAGAGTCGCGCCATCTGGATCGCTGCCCATTCGAAAAAGCCGATAGCATCGAGCACCATCGAGAGGATAATGATCCCTACAAATGCCAGCGTCGCATCCCAGACGATCCCCGTAACTATCCAGACATCATCCATGCTCACCACGCCAAATAGAAGCGCCACAATCGCCCCCATCACAGCCGTGGTACCGATCTGAAGCCCTTTGGGCTGCCAAATCACCAGCAGGAGTGTCACAAGGAAAATGGTCGAAGCAAGAATCATGTGTCTATCTCCTCAGCGGGCGTGCCGCATGTGACGGAGAGCTCCGGATTATCGATCGCCAAATAGCGGATCTCTTCCAGCACCTGCTGGCGGAAGCGATCCAGCGGAGAGCGGATACTGTAATACGCCCAGCGTCCCACCCGCTCCACCCGCAGAAATCCGGCATCCTTGAGGATCTTGAGGTGTCGTGAGACCCGCGACTGGATCATCCCGAATGCCTGCTCGATATCGCAGACACATACCCGCCCGTTGTCGTAGATAAATCGGAGGATTTTGACGCGTGTCTCGTCGTTGACCGCGCCGATGGTTTGGAGAAATATTTCCATGACTTACTCCGCTTTTTACGAAAAGTATACCGTAAAATTATAGATAGATCAAGATAGATTGATGGAATATGACATGGTTATGATCGGTACGGCACCTTCGCACTCGGGGTTACCTCAGATGCGGGGATCAGGTGTGCATCCTGATCGTCGAAGAAAATATCCGCCCCAAACGCCCGGATCACTTCGTATTTCTCCACACCTCCCTGGAAGAATGCCTCATCGACCCGCACACCCCACGCTTCAAGCGTCCCGAGTACCCGCTCGTGGGTTGAATAATTGCGGGCAGTAATCAGCGCCGTACGGATGGGAGACTGCTCCATCGGGAAGCGTTCCTGGATTTCAGAGAGGGTTTTTAAGAATTTAAAAAAGGGGCCTTTGGAGAGGGGTGTGTCGGCATTTGTGCGCTCATGGGCGATAAAAGCTTCAAGCCCCTGCTCCTGATAGATCCGTTCACTCTCATCCCCAAACAACACCGCATCCCCGTCAAAGGCAATCCGAACGATATCACTTTCCGCTTCGCTGACCGGCGTGTGCGGCAGGATCGTCGCAGCGGCGTACCCCTCGGCAATCGCCTCCTCGACATCGGGGGTATAGGCGGAGAGGAAGAGATCGACTTTGAAGGCATTGAGATACCGTGTCACCGGTGTCCCGGCTGTCCAGCCGCTCCGCTCAATGGGGAGACCGTAGTGCTCAATGGTTCGACCGATCCGCAATCCGGTGGCCGCGTTATTGCGGGAGAGGATGATCACTTCGATGAGCGGGGTGTCAAACTGTTGGTTAATCCTGAAGAGATTCTGAATGAAGCGAAAGCCCGAGCCTCGCTCCAGCGGGTCGTTGACATGGGCAAGTTGGTGGCGATAATACGCCTCCAACCCCTGCGCATCATAAATCGCATTCTCCTCCTCGAGATCAAACAGGGCACGCGATGAGATCGCAATCACCAGTTTGTCTCTCAGGTCATACGCCATACAAATGCCCTCCTTTCCCAAAAACTCAGCAGCAGTATACCACGCCTTTGCTATAGAGGCGCCAGAGCAAGCCTCATCCTCTAGACGACAAGCATATCGATCGCTTCTCATTTTTTGTTACAAAAAAAGGGGTTGGCTTGTTTTTTTTAAATAATTTTGATATGATTGCTAAAAATCACATGACTTCAAAAGAGAGGTAGATGGCATTTTCAATCAAAAGAATTTTGACAAGCAATCATGATTTTGCCCCGGATGAGTATGAACTCAAATTTAAATTTATCCTTTTCAATTC
>JALVWV010000131.1 GCA_027023145.1 Campylobacteraceae bacterium
GAAGCGGCACCGGGTGAAGGGCGCAGCGACGACAATGAAGAGGTCTTCAATGATCGGATGAAGGTCTACACCGATCCCCTCGAAGCGATCCAGAACTTTTATACTGACAAAAACCTGCTCCACGTCATCGACGGTGAACGCACCCTCGAAGAGGTGGTTGCCGATATGGATGCATTTGTTGTAAGTAAACTATAAAAAAGGAATAACGATGATCAAAAAGATCTTGATGTCTATTGGTCTGCTGTTAGTGATATTTGGTTTGAGCGGTTGCGGTGATACGCAACCTAACGATTTGGACAAAGCGAAGTATCTGGTGCAAAAACTGGTTGATGGATACGGCACACATGGTTCGATGACAAAGGCGGCTGCCGAGGAGATGAAAGCGACGCTTCAAAAGGCGTACGACAATATGTATGCCTTGCGGTATATTGCTGATCGTGACACAGTTGAGCAAACATTTGGGACGCTCTATCAGATGATGCGCGATATGAATGGCACCTCCATGAGTCACACGATGACCATCGGATATGGTTGGGACGATCAAGCGCAGCAATTTCGGGAATTGACACGGACCATTGTGCTCCATCGCTCCCAAAACGATTATGGGTATTCGATTTCCGGGATCAACGGAGATACCTCTGAGTACAATGGGACGATCTCGATGCAACACCATGGCGCCTTTAATCCCCTCTCTGGAGACTATTTCAAAGACGGCAATCAAACGTTTCAGATAGCGGGTGTTTTCCCATGTAACGGAGACGATGATGCCAATGTGTTTCGACTGGACCTTGCTATTGCCTTGAGTACGAAGGTCGATGATTCCAGCAAGGCGCATATGGAGGTACATATCACCGGAGAGGTACAGTGGGATCGGTATGTATTCCGATTGCAATCGATGCAAGGAATGGTCGCCTATCATCCGGGAGCAGAAGGGGCTCTCGCGGAGGTTGCCATCGACTATGCCCGTATGGACGAGGTCAACGTAACCGCTCAGCTGGATGGATATGCTGTAGCGATGGGACTCCAGACGTCTCGGTATACTGCCGATGCTTGGTTGCCCAGTGCAGTCACCTTCGTCGGTCACATTACAAGTCCTACCGGTTCTACTGCCGGGGGCAGTTCACAATGGTCACTGACCAATCTTGAGACACTGGAGCAAACGCTCCCCAAAATACCTACCCTCAAAGAGTTGAGAGCGATACAAGTTGTGGCTAAGACACATTTTGACATGAATCTGACGGGGACTCCGACTCCCTTCCGGATGACAGACCGTACGACGTTTGATCTGGGCGTGATTGAGAGTCGAAGTACCTATGATTACGATGGCATCCTTGCGGATATCAACACATCTGTTACCATGGATACCGACCATGGCATGCAGATTGATTCAAAATTTACAGATCAAAACGGCACAACCCTGCATCTGAAGTCCAATATGAAATCTCTGCCGAAGATCACGGTCGAATCGCGAAACGGCAAACATTTGGGAGATTTTGTTTGGGGTACTGGAGGGGTTCGGGTTGCTTTTGACGACAATACGTCCATTGTGATTCGGTAGCCAGAGAACGAAACACATCAACACGCTCCGTATCGAGAGAGAGCGTGAAAGAACTCAGAAATAATGGAGTAGGGACTTCAGTCCCGTACAACAAGCCTCCAAAATGGAACCATTTTAACGGGGCTAAAGCCCCTGCTCCTAAAAAGTGCACGTCCTTTCACAGTCTCGAGAGATACGAAACCAAGTGTGGTGTATAGATTCCCCAGGAACCAGTTCCAGCAAAAACACGATGCCACCATGATATACTTCCAAATACAAAATTCAAGGAGTAGTGGATGTTTAAAAAAATTGTAAGTGTCAGTGCTGTAACGGCAATGCTGGTTCTGAGTGGATGCAGTGGAGACAATACAGAAGTAGCTCCGGAGACCAGTACCCCCAATGGCTCCAACGCAAAGCTGCAGAAACAAATCGACAACTTCAAGGCAACTGGTGGTACCAAGGAGAGCTTTAATCATCTTGGACACCTGGGAAACGAAAACAGCATCAATGATCTCGGTATTGATCTGAGTAAGTTTTTCGGCTTTGGTGGAGGTCATGGTGGTCAAGCAGCCATGGCATCAGTGACCGGTGATCATGCTGATTCATGTATCAATGATGGAATTGAGACGACCGAGACCAACACCAGTGCGACAGCAAATGGAACCATTACGTTTACCAATTGTTCTTTGTCGAATGGTACAAAAATCAACGGAAGCATTACGGTTGATTTTTCGGCAAACAAAGATGGGGAGAATGGTAATGTTCGGTATAGTGGCAGTGGACATCTTTCGGTCATTAGTGAAGATGGACAATCTGAAATAAGCATATCAGATGCCAAAACAGAAGGCACATTTGATTTGAAGCTTGGCAATGAAGATACCAGTGAAGTTCTTGGTGGCAAAGCGGATAACAAATTTGGAATATCTGCCTTCTTTAAAGACAGCGGAAAGAAAATTTTAATTCTCGATGGAATCAATACCCACACAACAGCGGATTGGGGTCAAGATAATTCTGCATATACATTTACGGTTGCAGGATTTATTGGAAGCGACGACATTGGCGGTATGCTTAAGGTTGCCACACCTACAAAAGTCGAGGGGAACGGCGAGCGTGATTGCCCAAATACAGGCAAAATTACTTTGACGGATGCTACAAACAGTATTTTTACTATCAAATCAAACGGAACAACGGTTACTACAGATATTGATGGGAATGTCACAAATACTTATAATTGTGGCGGTTCGGCTGCAGAACCTGAAGCCGAGTAGACATTGGAGATTCCTCTTATTCCCCATCTCCCAAGACTGTAAAAAACTTCCTTACCCAATCATAACAGGGGTGAGGAAGCCCCGTAATCATCACCTTCTTTCATCATTTCCGCATCTTTTTCTCG
>JALVWV010000132.1 GCA_027023145.1 Campylobacteraceae bacterium
TGCCAACTGCTTGGTTACTGATATATCCGGTATCAATCTCATCTTGAGTCACTTGATGTTCGACTGTTAACACAGCTATTTCATTGGGGGCTAAGGAACTAATGACATTGTTACTACCCGGAGGAAATTGTGCATTACCATCGGTTACTACAATATTGTTAACGGTTACATTACCGGTATTTTGCACCACTATTTGATAAGTTATTGTTTGCCCTAAGGTGACATTTTGAGGTAAGTAGGGCATTTGATCGTCTTTGGTAATGGTTATTTCCGGTTGTTGCGCTATAAATGTAATCGTCGGGTCGTCATCACCATTTGGTGAATTACTATCGGTGTCATCAGAAACATCGGTTACGGTATCGCCTTCGTAGGTTGTTGTGGCAGTCGCAGAATTTTGTATTTGCCCGGTATCAATATCAGCTTGTGTAACCGTATGCGTCGCTAAAATGGTTACGGAATCATAGGGTGCGATGGTTGCAATGGGGTTATCACTGATAATATCGGCATTAGCATCAGTGACAGTGATGTTATCTAATGGAACAGTTCCTGTATTGTTAACTATAATTTGATAGGTAATATCTTGATTTACAATTAAGTTTTGCGGGGTGTAAGGATAGCCGTCATCTTTTAAGACTTCTAGTTTGGCACATTGTTCCCGCCAATCTCTATCGCCACCGGGGGTATCTAAATCGGGGAAATTATAAGCGGTTTGGTTGCCGTTAGTAGGGTCCGCTAATGAAGGATTAGTATCAAAGGCATCATCTAATCCGTCTTGGTCATCATCTATACCGGAATAGTTAGTGTCAGGTGTCCGGTCGTTATTAACATCCCATCCTTCCACATAATCAGAGTCGGCATCATCATCAGAATTATCATCGAGATAATCGGGGTTATCAATACCGTCAGTATTTACCGGAATAAGATAGGTACCGTTAAGACCTCCTATGCCAAGTTGTAGTAAGTCATCGGTATCGTAAGCATCATCGAGCCCGTCTTGGTCGGCGTCAGTTCCGGATAAGTAAATGGGTCCGAAAGTGGTTTGTGCTTCAATATAATCGACTATGCCGTCATTGTCAGAATCTATGTCTCTAAAATCGGGATGACCATCACCGTCAGAGTCAGGATTGGGAATGGGTGTCCCGCCTTGATTTAAATCATAAGCATCAGCTAATCCGTCATAGTCGGCATCAGTCATGCTAATCGGGTTGCCGGGTGTGGGGTAATCGACTTGAGCATCTTGATCATTATCCGTACCACCGGCTTCAAATATATCGGGTAAACCATCATTGTCGGTATCTAGATCGACATTATTGGTATGGCTGTCATTGTCCATATCACAGTCTCGTAAAGTATTGGTGTCATCTAAATAATGATAAGGATCACCAAGACGGCGTTCTTCAATCGTTAATTCATAGTGTCCGCCGGCATCCCAATAGATAATTTCTATCGGATAATATCCAGTTTGAGGGATATTGAAAGACGGAAAAGTATAAGTAACCGGTCCACCATTATGGTCTCTAATTCCTACAATATTACCATTGACTTTAATACGGAATCCATCATCTGCTCGAACTCTGAAATTATGATTACCGGCTTGTAAATATACGTAACCGGTAAGTCGGATAATACCGCGTCTGTTATTTGGCGGGTCATTATCTAAACTGGAAGCATCCGAACCTAAAAATGATTGTAAATGATTCCAATAGCCAAGCCGTCCGCTACCACTATTAAAATTAGAATGTGTGGCAATAAAAGTTGCTTTAGGTGTGTTGTTATATACCCTTCTTAAAGCTGAAAATACATTCCATACCCAATAATTGGTACCGTAATATTCGCCTTTTAAACCGGTACATGCCTCATCAACATCTAAAATGCCATCATTATCATCATCAATATCGACATTATCGGGTAAATGGTCATTGTCAAAATCAGGAAAGACCAAAACTTCAGCATAATCACGTCTGGTACTTGGGCTGTTTCCGGATGGATCATTACCTGAAAATACAGCAGTATTCAAACCGAAACAGGGATCGTCGAATTCAACTGTAAATTGTACGGTAACACTTTCTCCGGGTTGCAAAATACCTGAAGCATTGTCGAAAATATCTGTATCACCTATTCCATTATACCCTGCGTTAATATTTGGGGTAGCCAAAGCTGTAGAGTTTGTAATATTAACACTGCCGACATTGATCACGTGAGTGGCATCGCAGATTGCAGCTAAGTCATCTTTTAAGACGGGATTTTCAAGTCTGACATTTGATGAATTATTATTGGTAATGGTGATTTCAAATGTAATATCTCTGTTCCCCCGTAAGTTGCTGGCAGCAGGGACATCACTGATAATTTTTTTATCGACATCCAATTGGATATTATAATCTAGTGTTATACCATTGGTATCACAAGTACATTGCCATTCTGAAGAGGGGGTATCAGTAATATTGTCTAATGGGTAATAACGGTCTAAGTGTTCTCCTAAACTATCTGACCAAATGACATAGGATTGTTGTGCCGGATTTTCTTGTCCACCGCCACCGGGTAATATGACATCGGCATTACCTTGTGTCATACTGGGATT
This sequence comes from Campylobacteraceae bacterium, assembly GCA_027023145.1. Classification (GTDB taxonomy): domain Bacteria; phylum Campylobacterota; class Campylobacteria; order Campylobacterales; family Sulfurovaceae; genus S017-3. Next base: position 2,579 of record JALVWV010000132.1, read on the forward strand.
GGGCGCATGAAAGCCCAGATAGCCATTATATGAAGTAGGACCGACTTTATAATGGATATTAAAACTGGCAGTTGCGCCGGCAGCTAGGTTTTGATTAGTTGCCAAAATACCGGTATTGGTTCCTGTATAATCTGATCCGTCATATGAAGCGTTGATGGCTAATGAGGTTGTGCTGGTCGGTGTGATATGTTGATTGAGGATAGGAATACCATTAGCGGTAAATTCATATAAAGGAAGAAAAAACTGAACATTATGTGCTGTTGCACTGCCATCGTTAGTCAAAGTAACGACAATATCAAAATCATAAGT
>JALVWV010000133.1 GCA_027023145.1 Campylobacteraceae bacterium
TTGAGCGCTCCGACAAACTCACCGATCCCCCCAAATGTCCCTACATCATGCACTGAGAGACGGAACAAGTCCACGATGGGATAGGTGATGATCACCAGAGTCAGCAGCAGCCCCGGCACGATGTACAGCAGGGGCTGGAGGCGGTCAAAACGCATGGACGATTAGTGCTTGATCGCGCGATTGATTTTTTTGCAGGCACCTTTCATCGCCTCTTCCGGGCTCATTTTGCCACTGTAGAGGGCTTGGAGCTTGTTCTTGAGGATGTCGATGATCTTGGTGGATTTGGGATGGATAAAGGTGAATTTCGCGTTGGGAACCGCCGCGATCATCGCTTGAAGATAAGGCTTGTCAAACGCCTTCTCTTTGCCAGCTTCGATGGTGACGGGCAAGAGTCCTGCCTTGGCGATCCAATCCGCCTGATATTTCGGTTTCATTGAGAACATCATAAATTTCACAGCCGCCTCTTTGGCTTTGGAATTTTTCGAGAGATGCACCGCATCGATCACTCCCAGTGTCACCCCTTTCTTGTCGGGGCTCATGCCGGGGACATCGGTCTGAACGAAATGGATTTTATGCCCCTCTTCTCCGATTTGCTTGGCCAGCAAACCATGCGTAATCATCATCGCCAATTTCCCCTGCTTGAAAAGCTCTTGAAGGTCTTCACGATTGTAAGAGACGACGTTTTTCTGCGTGTACCCTTTTTTGATCAGGTTGTCGTAGAAGGATGCGGCTTTGATCCCGGCGGGATTGTCCAGCGTACATTGATCGCCGTTGATGGTTTTATTCAGAACTGAACCACCCATATTCCAGAGGATGTAGTAAAAGTATTTCTCCATCTCCACCTCTTTCCCCTGAATGCCATAGCCAGCCGCATCGGTTTTTTCCGTTACCGCTTTGGCATCGGCAGCCAATTCATCCCAAGTCTTGGGCGCATGGTCAATCCCTGCTTTCTTGAGCAGATCCATGTTGACATAGAGGTTCCGTGCACTGGTAACACTCGGAAGTGCGTACAACTTACCGTCCACTTTGGCTGCATTGATGAGCGATGCCGGAAACTTGGCGATAAAATCCTTGGGGAGGAGCGCATCGAGAGGTTCCAGCTTACCCCCGGCCACATACGAGGGAACCCATCCGCGTGTACTGTAGATCACATCCGCATTGCCTCCGGAGAAAAAGTCCGTCTGGAGTTTTTGCTGCCAGGCTGACCAGGAACCTACTTCGAGCTTGACTTTGATATCGGGGTTGGCCTTCTCAAAGTCCGCCACCATTTTTTCGAACGCCGGCTTCGTACTGTCACCATACGAGGGAACCGCCACACGAATCGTTGCTCCGGCAAATGCCAGAGTCGAGGCTGCTACAGCCAATGTTGCCAATTTTAGTGCACCTTGTTTCATGTTTTCTCCTTTTGAAATGTCGTGCTCCCTTTTTATCACCACCTATGGTAAATATAAAAGCACTGATTTGGAGTATACCAAAAAAAAGGTTCAAGTGTACAACAAATGCAACTCTTTTACAATTTGGATAATCTCTTCCCGAAGGGTAACGATATCTTCTGCCAGCCGAAATTGGGTCAAAGCTCGGTACTTATTTTGAGTTGGAAAATGAATTTTATAGTAAACATTTCCTTGAAAATAATCGGTCAAAAATCGTAGACCCAGCTCAAATGTCATTAAAAAGATTGCATCATAGATGTAATCATATTCTTGTGCGGAGAGGAGAGATTTTCCCTGCTCTAAATACCCTTTGAGAACATGGCGGAAACTGATCAAATCAAAACGCGTATCACCCCAATCCACACCCGGCTCTTCCCCGAGAGGGTTGCAACTGGAGCGAATACAATCTCCAATGTCATAATGGATCAGTCCGGGCTGAATTGTATCAAGATCAATAACACTGATCGCCTTCCCGCTGTTTTTATCAAACATAATATTGTTGGCTTTGGGATCACCGTGGATAATGCGCAGAGGCAGAATCCCTTCCAATTTCGCCGCTTCAAGCACGCCGATACGGTCACGATTTTGTTCGATAAAATTCAAGGCATAGGTCAGCTCATCATCCATCAATGCCTTACGCATTGTTTCCGTTTTGTCAAATGCCGCCAGGTACCCCGGAGAGATATGGAAGCCTTCCAACACCGTGTCAAAATTTGTCGCGTCCAGTCGGTTGATATGTGCATGAAACAGACCCAGAGCATAGCCAAGTTCGTACGCCTGCTGATGGGTATAAATCGCATCAAAGCTTTCCGAATTCTCAATAAAACTGATCATGCGCCAAAACGTCCCATCCTCAGCCTGCCAAAACGCATCGCCCGTTTTCGAGAGGATCACCTCCTGGACTTTCCAGTTGAGCCGATCCTCCTCGACACATGCACGCAGATGCTCCGTCGCCCGCTGCATATTGCGCATTACCAATTCTGGCTTGACAAAAACATACGTATTGACACGTTGGAGTATGGTATGACCTTTCCCGTTTGCCAATGTAACCAAATAAGTATCGTTTACATTTCCATTGCCATGAGGACGAATCGATTCAATCTCACCGTCGATAGCAAATTTAAGAGCAATAGCCAAAGGATCTCTCATGTAGTGCCTTTTGAAAGTCGTTACAGTATCATGCCATAGACAAGATAGTATTAACGTTAATAAAAAGCATAAGGTTGGAAAGCGATTCATAGCAAAAGATCTGATATAGAAAAAAGTTAAATATAGTTAGAAGTGAAAAAAAGATAGAAATAAATAAAAGTTGAAGAAGGGAGGCTAAAGTAAGGAAGTATTCTCTCAAAGTGGCACTGACCTACGTTCCCACAGACGTAGCCTGCAGTATCATCGGCGCTGGGAGGCTTGACTTCCGGGTTCGGAATGGAGC
>JALVWV010000134.1 GCA_027023145.1 Campylobacteraceae bacterium
ACCCTGCGGGCATCACCAGCTTTCGCCCATACGGCGTTATCGCTTCTTGACGTAGCTTCGGCTATGCCTGCGAAGCGATGCCTTGCCTGGACAAAAGCTGGAGATGTTGTGGGTACGACCTATTATTAGAGGTGCCCTCAACAAAAGGATGACTATGAGCGAACGAAGAGATTTCTTCGGCAAGGCTCTCGGCGCGTTTGCCGGTCTGGGTGCCCTCGGGGCGCTCTATGCCGCCAAGCGTACCTGGGATCCCTTGCCCAGCGTGAAGGCAGGTGGGTTTACCACCATTGATGTGAGTGCAGCCGAGGAAAATGTACTCAATACGGAGATGTGGCGCGGTAAACCAATCTTCGTCCTCAAAGTGGGCAAAAACTCCAAGCCTGCCTCCGCGCCCAACGGGAACGATGCCAATGCGTATGACGACAAGCGTTTGATTGAGATTGGTGGCAGCAAATTTCTTGTGGCCATTGGATTGTGTACCCACTTGGGGTGTATTCCCGCCTATTTTGGCGAGGAACACGCATTTAAATGTGCGTGCCATGGTGGAGAGTTTAACGCAGCTGGTGAAGTAACAAAGTCACCGCCGCCGAGTCCTCTGGTGATCCCCCCATTCAAGATTGACGGCAACAAACTTGTCCTCGGCGAAGAAGGGCCGGAGTACAAGAAAATGAAAGCCGACGGCTTAGTGGCATAAGGAGAGAATATGGCACATTTTGATAAAGCATTCCCATTTACCAACAAATGGATGGATCAACGTCTCGGGGTTAATACCCTACAAAAAGTCCTCTCTACTGAGTATTGGATTCCTAAAAACATCAACTTCCTCTGGGCAATGGGGATGGTTCTAGCAGCCACCTTCGGGCTTCTGGTTGTCAGTGGCATCTTTCTGCTGATGTACTACATCCCGGATACTGGCAAAGCGTTTGATGCAGTTAATTATACCATTATGTCCCAAGTGGGCTACGGATGGCTTTGGCGCCATATCCACGGTGTGGGGGCTTCCGTTGTCTTTCTAATTATCTACATTCACATGTTTACCGGTATCTACTACGGTTCGTACAAAAAAGGGCGCGAGCTGATCTGGCTCAGCGGTATGCTCCTGTTTGTCAGCTTCTCTGCTGAGGCCTTTTCGGGCTATATGCTCCCCTGGGGTCAAATGAGTTACTGGGCAGGAATGGTTATCACCAACCTCTTCTCTCTTGGTTCTCTGGAACTTAACGGTATCGTGGAATGGATTCGTGGAGATTACGTGCCCGGGCAAGCATTCCTTGGTCGCTTCTTTATGCTCCATGTTTTGTTGATGCCTCTGTTGATCATGGCTTTAATCGTCCTGCATTTCGGTACCCTCCGCCTCCCTCACGTCAACAATCAGGATGGCGAAGAGATTGATTTCGAAGAGTCTGCCGCGCTGTGGAAAGCCGGACGCAAAAAAGAGTCCAAAGTGATCCCCTTCAATCCGGTCTTCATGAGCAAAGATGTGTTTGTGCTGGGTATTTACTTTATCCTCTTCTTCTACCTCGTGTTCTACCACTTTGAGTTTGCGATGGATCCGGTCAACTTCGACCCGGCCGATCCGCTCAAGACTCCGGCACACATTTACCCTGAGTGGTACTTCCTCTGGAGTTATGAGATCCTCCGTCCGTTCTCCAAAGACGTCGGTTTGATCTGGTTCGGCTTTGCGCAGGTGATCTTCATGGCGTTGCCGTTCCTCGATCGCAGCCCTAATGTCGCTCCAGCCAGTCGTCGCCGACCGTTCCGCTGCTGGTTCTGGATTCTCCTCGTGGATATGATTACCTTGACCATCATGGGTAAACTTCCTCCGACCGATCCTACGTTCGCCATGATCGGTAAGATTGCCGCGATTACGTTTATCGTTCTGTGGCTTATCCTGCCGTTCATTACCAAAATCGAAAAACTCGTAGGAGGTAAAAAATAATGAAAGAGCTTAAAATTCTTGCCGTTGTCGTGTTCTTCACGCTGATTACCTACTACGGTGTCGAGCCCTATGCTCACCACCAGATGCACAAAAAAGTCGATGCCAAGGGCAATGAAATCGTTTACGAATTCAAAGACTTCACATACCCGGATCTCAAAGCCGTTGCTGCCAAAGGTGATGCTGCTGCTGGCAAAGCGATGATCAGTGCCTGTACCGGATGCCATGGGATCGCATCTCAGAAGATGAAAGCTCCCATGGATGCTTCTGCCTCCGCAGGTGCTTACGGAGTCAATCCTCCCGATCTGAGCAATGCTGGTGCTGTGTTTGATGAGAAGTTCTTGACCCGCTTCATTATGGATCCAGCCCACACATCGATGGTTGCGCATAAGTTCAAAGGGAACAAAGTCTACCCCATGCCAGTCGTAGCACCGGATGAACAAACCGCTGCTAACATTGTTGCGTATCTCAAATCGATCGCTCCCAAGGAGATCACACCCAAGGAAGCTTTCGTCACTGCTTGCGGTCGCTGTCACGCAGATCGTTATGGCAAATGGACACAAATCGGAGATGTGCCCAAAACCAAGCCCAACATCGTCACGCACCAGGATCCCCAGATGCTGGCGTTCAAAGGCAAAGTGGCTGAGTATCAGGATCATCTCGCCAAGTACATGGGCAAATTGCCCCCCGACTTGAGCATTATGATCCGTGCCCGCAGCGAAGAGTTCATGCAGAACTTTATCGAAAACCCCCAGTCCCAACTCCCCGGCACCGCGATGCCGCGTGTGGGTGTAAGCAAAGAGGGCTTCGAAAAAGTGATTGCCTACCTCGAAGAGACAGGAGATCCTTCCAAGCCTAAGCGTGCCGCTACCGGCCCATGGGTACTTGGATTCTTCTTTATCTTTACGCTGCTGGCGTATAT
>JALVWV010000135.1:0-6825 GCA_027023145.1 Campylobacteraceae bacterium
CTGCCCCGATGATGCGGTTCCTCCTCCCGTTTTTCTTCCGCCGTTTTCTGAGCCTCGATGATCGCGTCTATCGAGGGGCATTGCTTACCCTTTTCGCTGCTTCCCTTCTCTTCGTCTCAACGGTGCGCACTTTCGGACTCTATCTCGCGGTCAACCTCCTCTACGGTGCCGCTCTGGGTGCTGTCCTCCCCTATGTCGACACCATCGCCTTGCAGGTCATTACCCGTGAGCGTTACGGCAGGGTACGCCTCTGGGGTTCGATCGGATTCATCACGATCGCTCTGTGGCTGGGACAGGTGCTGGAGACGCTCAACCAAACGTTCACCTATCTCGGCGTTGCCTCACTCCTAACGATGCTGACCGGGCTTTACCTTGTCCGATTTGATCCCCACCGTGATACCCCGGTCGATCGCGATCAGGAGCGCGCTTTCTCCCTGAGCACCTATTGGGCATTCTGGGTCAGTGCGTTTCTGCTTCAGGTCAGCTACGGAGGGTTCTACAACTTCTTCACCATCTACGAAACCGCACAGGGATTTTCCCAGGCAACCATCAGCTACCTGTGGAGTTTCGGTGTGGTGTGTGAAATCGTCATGCTCTACTTTCAAGGACCTTTGCTGCGCAACCATCTCATGGGGATCATCAAGCTGGCTACCCTCTCTTCTGTGCTCCGCTGGACACTGTTGTGGCTCTGGCCGGATCATCTTATTGTGGCGTACATTTCCCAGTCCCTTCACGCAGTCAGTTTTGCCCTCTACTACACGTCGACGATCACGTATGTTTTTCAACTCTATTCTCAAAAGAAGCTCGCCCAACAATTCTACCTCGGGATTACGTTTGGTCTCGGAGGGTCGGTCGGCGCGGTACTGGCCGGCTGGATTTACGACAGCGATCCTCATCGCCTTTTCCTCTTCTCGGCGGTAGCTGCTCTGGGAGCTTTCGGGATGTTGTACCTGCATGAAGGGCGCCGAAGGAGGATTGATGCAGCCTGAGAGAGAAGCCGTTATTTTTGCCGGAGGCAAAAGCTCCCGCATGGGACAGGACAAAGCCCTCCTCCCCTTCGGAGGATACTCGACACTGGCCGAGTACCAGTACCGTCGTCTCCTTCCCCTCTTTGACCGGGTCAGCCTCAGTGCCAAGGGGGATAAATTCCCCTTCGACGCACCCCGGATCTACGATCAGGACTCCGATACCAGCTCCCCAATGGTCGCTTTGGCTTCCGTGCTGGAACAGGCACAGCACGAGGTGGTCTTCGTCCTCAGTGTCGATATGCCATTTGTCGATACTCCCCTCATTGAGCGACTCTACAGTGCCCATGCCGATCATCCCGATGCCCGGATCGTCCTCGCTGCCTCACCTCAAGGTACCGAACCCCTCTGCGCTCTTTATCGCCGGGATCTCCTCCCGCAGATCACCGCACTGCTTGAGCGGGGAGAACATCGGATGCGTGCACTGTTGAAAGAGACTGCGACAATGAAAGTACCGTGTGACCGTGAGAAAGTATTTACCAACCTCAACACACCGGAGGAGTATCGGGCAGCACGAATGTGACGGTTAGTAAACCAGCGGAGATTTATCAAACTTACCGTCTCCTCCGATAACTCAATGCCTCGAGCATATCCCCCTTGGTGATCGTCTCGTGCCCAGCTAGATCAGCGATGGTGCGGGAGGTTTTTTTGAGGCTGGCGACACTGCGGTGGGAGAGACCGAATTTGCCAATGGCACTATGGAGGATCGCTTCGGCTTCCCGGTCGAGACGGCAGTAGACCTCGATCTCCTCTTCGGTGAGCTTACCGTTGAGGTGGAGCTGGCCGCGCTCTTTCTGACGGCGGAAAGCCTCCAGCACCTGTGCGTGCATCTGTTCCGATGTAATGTCCCCTTTGTCGGTGTGGCTCACCTCCTGCATCACCACAAACAGATCGATCCGGTCGAGGAAGGGATCGGAGAGTTTGTTGCGGTAGCGCTTGATCTCCACATCGGTGCAGCGGCACGCGTGGGTTTTGGAGAGGAGATTGCCGCAGGCGCAGGGGTTCTGGGCTGCGACGAGCATGATGTCGGCTTGATACGTTATCTTGGTGCCGACCCGTGAAATCCGGATCGCTTTGTCTGCGAGAGGCTCCCGCATCGCTTCGAGAATGTTCTTTGAAAAGTGGGGAATCTCGTCAAAAAAAAGCAAACCATAGTTGGCCAAAGCCACTTCACCGATTTTTGCCTGGGTCGAACCCCCACCGAAGATCGAAGCACTCGTGGAGGTGTGATGGGGTGCCCGCTCAGGACGCTGTGCCCGGAAATCAGGGATCTCTCCGTCGAGAAACTGATGCTTGGCCACCGAGAGGATCTCTTCTTCGCTCAGGGGCGGGAGGATAGCACCCAGGCGCTTGGCGATCATACTTTTGCCGCACCCTGGGCTTCCTTCCATGAAATAGTTGTGCATACCAGCTGCCGCGATAAGCGCAGCGCGTTTGGCCACCGTCTGCCCCTTGACATCGGCAAAATCGAGTGGATACTTCCGCTCGTAATAATAGGTTTTCCCTCCGATCGTCATCGACTCAGCATCGTAGTCAAACGACGCCCGCTTCCCCTCGAAATTCCCTTCCCGTACAAGCGCGATCGCTTCGGTCAGGGTCGCTACCGGATAAAACTCCACCCCGGCGATATGGCTGAGGTGCTCAAGCGCCTCCTCCGGGACGATGGCGCGGCGGATCAGCCCCTGCTCTTTGAGAGACAGAATAAGTGGGAAGAGCATCGAGCTCGATTTGACCCGCCCGTCGAGACCAAGTTCTCCAAAAACAAACAGCCCCTTTTCGTCAAGACTGTCTTTATTGAGTGCGATCAGCAGAGCCAAAGAGAGGTCAAAATGGCTGCCCCTCTTGTTCGCAAGGTCTGTAGGTGACAAATTAATTGTTATCTTCAATGGTGGAAAGACAAAACCGTTTGTCAACAACGCAGCCTTGGTACGCTCCTTGGATTCCTGAATATCGCTGGAGACCAGGCCGACAATTGTAAAACCGGGCAAGCCCTTCGTAAACGTCGCTTCCACTTCGATCACACGAGCGTTGACCCCCTCAAGGGTGGCGCAGGTGAGGCGGTTGACAACGGTGTCAACTTCGTCGTCGATCAGGGCAGGTTGTTTGGTTTCGGGTGGGGTACCACTATCCATTTTTATATTCATGGTGTAATGGTACTGATTTTTGGGAAGTGGATCAAAAAATATGTCAAATTGTCATATTTTTTGCCGATATGGGGGAAATTACTTCTTTTTGTCGCGCTTTTTCCACTCTTTTTCGAATTTCTTCCGCTTGGTAAACGAGAGTTTTTCGATGAAAAGTTTCCCGTCGAGGTGGTCGATTTCGTGCTGGAGAGCGATGGCAAGAAATTCATCGTCTTCGATGACAAACTTCTTGCCGTGGCGATTCTGATACTCGATGGTGACCATGGCGTGGCGCTCGATATCTTCATAAAATCCCGGCACCGAGAGGCACCCTTCATGGAACTTCACCATCTCCTCACTGCGATAGGTGATGACGGGGTTGATAATCTCAAGGGTATTGTCGCGGGGCTGGTCGATCGGTTCCCCTTCGTCGTTTTCGATGGGGACGTTGATGATGAGGACGCGCTGGGTGACACCGATCTGGATCGCCGCAAGCCCGACACCGTTTTTGGCGACCATCGTCTCGTACATATCGTCGAGCAAGGCATGGAGCTCCGCGTCGAATACTGTCACCTCTTCGGAGATCAGCTTGAGACGGGGATCGGGGTAGATGACAATATCGTGGATCATCGGCGTGCCTCAGACGAAGCTTTGGGTGAGGACTTTGTCGATGAGACCGTATTCGACCGCTTCGGCAGAGGACATGAAGTTGTCCCGCTCGGTGTCCTTCTCGATCTGCTTGGGCTTTTTGCCGGTACGCTCGGCGAGGATTTCGTTGAGGGTATCTTTGAGACGCTGGATCTCCTGTGCTTGGATCTGGATATCGGTCGACTGCCCCTGCGCTCCACCGGAGGGCTGGTGGATCATGATCCGTGCGTGCGGCAGGGCGTAGCGCTTCCCTTTGGTGCCCGAGGCGAGGAGAAAAGCACCCATCGAGGCTGCCTGCCCAATGCAGATGGTGACGATATCGGGCTTGATGTAGTTCATGGTATCAAACATCGACAATCCGCTCGTGATCACCCCGCCGGGGGAGTTGATGTAGAAGTAAATGTCCTTGTCTGGATCCTGTGCCTCAAGGAAAAGCAGCTGCGCAACGATACTGGAAGCGACGGCATCGTTGATTTCGCCGCTGAGCATAATGATACGGTCTTTGAGCAGGCGCGAATAAATATCGTAGCTGCGCTCACCGCGTCCGGTCTGTTCGATCACATAAGGGATGTAGCTCATGGTTGCCTCCATTTCACGTCGTCGGCTTATTGTTTGTCCAAGTCGAGAAGACGGCTGTAGAGCTTGTCTTCGAGCATGCTCATCTTGACAGCGGGGAGCAGGTTGTTCTTGGTGTAGTACTGAATCAGCTCATCGGGGTTCTGCCCCGCCATGACCGCTTCATAGTAGAGGGTCTGGTTCACTTCGTCGTCGCTGACGCTGATCTTTTCTTTCGTGGCCAGCGCATCGATAATGAAGGTTGCCTTGACACTCTTGGTCGCATCGTCCCGCACTTCATCACGCAGGGCGTTGAGTTTGGCTTCGTCTCCCTGGATCGCTTCGATCTCTTCGCGGGTCATCGATTGGGCTTTTTGATTGACGAGGTTGTCAATCTCCTGTTCGACGATGTTCTCCGGAAGATCAAACTCCATCTTCTCGACCAGTGCTTCGGTGATGGCAGGCTTGAGCTCTTCGTTGTAGAGTTTGGAGAATTTCTCCGCTTTGAGCTGCTCTTCGATCCCTTTGGTGAAGCTTTCGACGGTGGCGTTTTCGTCTTTGGTGATCTTTTTGGCGAGGGCATCATCGAGGGTGGCGGGGGCTTTGACTTTGATCGCATGGAGCTTGACGACGAAGACCGCCTCTTTGCCTTTGAGGTTCTCGGCCTGATAATCCTCCGGGAAGGTGACGGGTATCCGCTTCTCTTCACCGATGGTCATCCCCTCCATCCCCTCTTCAAATCCGGGGATGAACTGACCCGAGCCGATCTCGAGCTCGTAGTTGTCTGCCTTGCCCCCTTCGAACGGCTCATCGCCGAGGAACCCTTCGAAGTCGAAAACCGCGACATCACCTTTGGCAAGTGGACGTGCTTCGGTGAGCGCTTCGAGAGGCGCGGCTTGTGCAGTGAGGAGATCAGTACGCTCTTGGATCTCTTCGGCACTGACGGTGGGCTCATCGTAGGAGGGGATGACGCTTTTGTAGTCCTCGGTATTGACGGTAGGACGGAGGCAAAGCTGGATCTCTACTTCGATCGCGTCCGCCCCTTTGCCGTACTTTTTAAACATAGGATCGCCGAGGACATCCCCCTGCTTGATCCCCGCTTGGGCATATGCCTCGGTTAGCATATCACGAATCGCTTCTCCTTCGGCGTCTTCGGCGAGTTTCTCTCCGTAGAGTTTCTTGACGGCATGGGCAGGGACTTTCCCTTTGCGGAAGCCGTCGACTTTGATCTGTTTGCCAGTCTGGGCGGCCAGTTTGTCGATCCGGGCATCGATATCGGATCGAGGAATGGTCGCACTGGCGAGGATATTGGCATCGTTGAGTTTTGTGGTTGTGACGTTCACGGTGTTCCTTGGTATAAAAAATAGTGGGTGATTTTACCTAAATTTGGATAAAGGGTACCATTGGAGCATTGAGGGCACCTCTAATATTGGCGCGGTGACAAAACGGCATTTGGATGAGAGAGGGTGTCGGCGCAAAGAGTGCCGACACCACATTTATTATGCCTCGGTGAGCCCTTCTTTGCGAATGAAGACGATTCCCAGACTCAAACTCATAAACAGCATAAGCAGTAGGCTCAGGCGACTGAGAGCATCGCCGCTATCGCTGGCAACATTGGCACAAGGACATTGGATAGCTGCATCAAGGGTCAAATAGTTTTCGGAGGCAAGCCCCGGTCCCACCTTGACTCCAGCCTCAATAATACCATCGGCGTTGGCTTTGTTTGTATTGTCCCCTTCTTTTTGTGTATCGACAAAGGTATACCCTTTGTCGATCATCTCTTGTGGGATATGGAAGCGTACCTTGTATTCACCAGGCAGTACATCGAAATGGTAATGACCATCAGCTGTCGTATTGGTCTCGGCGATAACGGTGCCATTTTCATCCAGTAGTTCAACCTTGGCGTTGCCAATGACTTGTTCGTCTGCATCGTACTTCCCATCATTATCAGAATCGATCCAGAAAAGGTCGCCGATACGATAGAGGTTCTGCTTGATACCCATGTCCCAACTGGGATCATTTTCGCCGGGATCGAGGGTTGTGATGATCGTTTTGCCACTCTTAGTGTCTGCATCGGAGTCTTTGGTGTCATCGCTTCCTTGGTCTTTTGGCGAGACGATGTAGTGATCGGGCAGTGTGCCAAGGTCAAACTGTACATAATAGTCACCCGGCATCAATTTCTCGAAACGGTAATGACCTTGGGCATTTGTTGTTGTAGTTTTCACGGTATTTCCGTGAAGATCTGCCAGGATGACCTTGACATTGGCAACCCCTTTTTCATCAGAATCTTGTATGCCGTCCTGATCATCATCATACCAGACCGTATCTCCGATGGAGGCCAGAGGATAGAACCCAAAATCCACCGTCGCATTGCCATTGTCATCATCCACATCGCAGTTGCAGTTGGTGTCGCTTCCGGCGATGTTGGAGCTCTCACCGGTGGGTGCGCTGTCGTTGCTCAGTGTGACGACACT
>JALVWV010000135.1:6925-11973 GCA_027023145.1 Campylobacteraceae bacterium
TGGGCACGGGTTCCGTCGGAATTGAGCAGGGTGACCACCGCTCCGGAGATACCGGGCTCTCCGGCATCCTGGATGCCGTCATGGTTAGTATCGCTCCAAACGAGGGAGCCGATGGCGACTTTGGGGACACGGTAGTGTGAGGGGTCGGTATCGCTGACCGTGGTTCCACTGGTGTTGCCATCGGCGGTGACGGTGGCGTTGTTCTCATACGCTCCCAGTACGGCCGTACCGGTGAGAGTACAGGTCATGCTTGCCCCTACAGCCAGCTCGCTCTGGGGACAGGTGGCGGCTCCTTCGGGTGTATCGGTTACAGCAATGTTCTTCAGAGCATCGCTTCCGGTGTTGGTGACGACATACGTCCAAGTGATCGCATCCCCTGTCTTGAGGATGACGGCCGTGGCTGCCGTATCGGCATCGACTCCGTTGGTTGCCTTCTGAATGTCCACACTCGGTGTAGGTTTGAAGAACCCAAAATCCACCGTCGCATTGCCATTGTCATCATCCACATCGCAGTTGCAGTTGGTGTCGCTTCCGGCGATGTTGGAGCTCTCACCGGTGGGTGCGCTGTCGTTGCTCAGTGTGACGACACTGGAGGTATAGGTGTGGGTTCCATCATCCCCGTTGGCAATATTGGTATCGTTAACGTAGCTGCCCGATGTGGCATTGGCATCGGTGACTTGATTGACCGTAGGGATGTATCCTGCCGGGACAACGACCTGGACTTTGTAATCCCCTTCGGGGAGATCACAGAAGCAGTATTTACCATCCGCACCCGTTGTGACTGCCGGGACGGTAACTCCGTTGACTTGGGCACGGGTTCCGTCGGAATTGAGCAGGGTGACCACCGCTCCGGAGATACCGGGCTCTCCGGCATCCTGGATGCCGTCATGGTTAGTATCGCTCCAAACGAGGGAGCCGATGGCGACTTTGGGGATAAAACCAAAGTCAAAACTGTGATTGTTGGCACCTGAAAGTGGAATATCTGTTGCCGCGATAGCCGCATCAGCATGATCGTCTGTTAGGATTCCATCACTGTCATTGATGTTTGCATTTGTCCCTTCACCTGTGTTGGCTACAGTCAGTGTGTAGCTAGAAAGTCCAGCTTGCTGGGTACTTCCATTTGCATCCGGGATGCGTACGAGACAATCGGATCTACCGGGGGTCAGTGCCGAGATATTGTATCGATGGCTGGCGGTGCTGGTTCCTGCTGGGTCGTTGGAGAAAATATAATACCCATTGGCATCTGTCGTTGCCGTGGATACGACAGAGCCACCACATACCAGTTGAACGGTGATACTGGCAATCCCTTCATCATCGGCATCCTGTATCCCGTCTCCGTCATGGTCGACCCAAACGCGGTTGCCTATCTCTATCGGGGCAGGGGGGCACAAGAGCTCCAGGTCGCCAACCCCTGTCCCTTTAGCCCAGCCAACCGCATCATAATTACGATGTTTAAAGAGGTGATACCCTCTCTTTTTCTTGCCATTAGCGGCATACCAGGCAGGTCCGCCGGCTCTAAAATACTCCTGATCACTTCCCCCGCCGGTCCAATCTACCGGATCCATTGAGTTGAGTACCAATTCTCTGCTGCCTGCTAGGAGAGCAGCCCCACCACTTGATGTCTCACCATGACCATCTGTATTGCTGTTTTTGCTGAATCGGTCTTTGTAGTATTCGCTTCCTCCTGGACCGGTATTGGCATTCACAGCTCCTGCACCAGTTATGCCCCCACACACACCGTTGCTTTCCAGGACAAATTGCCCGCTACTGTTGAGGCATGCTTTCAAGATATCACCACCGGCTGTAATTTCATTATGGGTATTGTTTTGATTGTAGACGTAGTTTTTGTGACCTGTCTGGTGTCCATATCTATCAAAAAAAGCAATAAGCATATCACCTTTGCCGTTAAATTCTATATCAGAGAGTACAGGTTGAGGATATATGTGTATCAGACTTGCAGGAACCTGACTCGTCCACGGGTGCCACTGAGAAGATTGATGATCTGTAGAGGTGGTTTCACTGAAGAGTGACACTTTATTGTAATTCAAAGGAAATGACAAAACATTGGTAAAACTTCCGTCAAATTTATAAATGGTCGCTGATAAATCGTCTTTTGTCCCCCCTTCGGCATCACAGACACCCCCGACATAAACAGTGTCGTGATAGTATTTTAGAGCAAACGGTCTCCACTCACCATTGACACACCCTGGATCAGGAATGGAGAAACCTTGGATATCGCCGGGAGCAGGATTGGTTGTCGGGTCGTTATCGGCATCTATGGTTACTTGGTACAGTTTTTTGTCATTGAGGTTGACGGTGTAGAGGTAGCGCCCATCTGTCGATATGGTCAGCCCTCCCAAGCCTATTTTCCCGATGAGAGGGTAAGCGCTATTATCATGGCTGGGTTGTGTTTGATCGCCAGTTATGCCTCGATCGGAGTTGGTTCCCACTTGATCCGTTCCCGCATCTGGAATTCTGGCAAAACGCACAGTAGCACCCCCCATGATCCCAGTTCTCCATATGTTGCCCAAGTTCCCTCGGTATGCTGCATGCCTTTTGAGAAAAACGGCACTGTATAGCGCCTTTCTCTCTCGATCGTAGGCTAATCCCCAAACCGTTCCAACTTGACTGTCATCGGCAATCTTGGTGCCAGCATACCCAACCCCACTGGTGTTGATAATTCCGCTGTCACTGTATGAGAAGCGCACCAGTGAATTGAGGCTGTTGGTCAGTTTTCCGTTGATCATCACTGAAGAGGCGATATCGGGATTGGGCTCACAGTACTCGGCCGCATCGTGCAGTCCGAAGTTGACGGAGGCTCCGTCTGAGACGAAACGTACCGATGAGTTGTTGACAGTGCCCGAAGTAGATTCTTTGAGATAATCTGGCCAGTTTGAAAATTCGATCCGTACATCTCCTGTGGTGTTGAGAGACCACGATCCATTGGCGCTGGTAGTGGTAGACTGACCTCCGGGATAGGCGGTGACAGTTACCCCTTTGACTCCGTATTCGTTGGAGTCTTTCTGTCCGTAAGTGTTTGCGCTCGTTCCACCCATGCGAACCGGTAAGTCTCTAAAAACGGTTCCAGAGACACCCCCATAAACAGAAACCGTCGCTGTTACCATTAGAGCAGCGAGATATCGCAGGGTATGTGTTTTGACCTTGTACATGTTCTCTCCATTCATAGCAAATTCACAACAAAACAGAAGATATCCCCATCTGTCGATGGAGGCAAGTTTTGTCTTGTGCGCATTACAGGAGTGTAACACGAGAGTGTGATGTAAAAGTAGAAAAAAAATGAAAAAAAATTAATAGTAGGATTTTTCGGATTTAAGCAAGTAGCCTATTTTGCTGTAGGTTACCAGCGGCAAAGAAGGGAGTTTCCTGCGTATGCTGTAGATGAGGGAGCGCAATGAGATCTCATTGGCCTGCATGTCTCCCCATATTCTTGACATGATCATCTCTTTGCTGACGACATTATTGATGTTTTGAGCCAGAATCTCTATGAGATGAAGTTGGCGTGCTGAGAGATCGACGGGCGCACCCTTTTCCAGCAGCAATTTGCTGGCACTGTTGTATATCAGGTTTTTTGAGATTACAATTACATGGTCTTCACTCCCGCTTTCACCTGCGCAATGTTTCTTTTTTTCTGATTGGTGGACGAGAAATCTTTTGTATCCTATTTGGATCGCGATCTTGATATCCTCGGGGACAAAAGGCTTGACGATGAATCCATAAGGGGAGAGTTCAACCGCTTCGTCGAGGGTATTTTCGTCACTGTAAGCTGTGATAAAAATAATGCAGATATCTTGTTTTTCCAGGATGCGCTTAGCTAGGCGTAAGCCATCAAGAGGCCCTTTGATGTTGATATCCATCAGGATAAGATCACAATGTTCTTTTTCCAAGTGTTTCAAGGTGTCCTCGCCATTATCAATCACAATGGCGGCAGTCATACCCTGCTCAGCCAGGATATCTTTGAGATATCTCTGCGTGACAATCTCGTCTTCAACAATCAAAATATTTTCGGGTTTTTTTGACATGATACCTCCTCAATCTGCAGGTCGAAATCCACGATCACTTCTGTTCCATTATCGGTATTAAACATCAAACGACCTTCAGGAAAGAAGCGAATAATATCTTTCATCAACACAATCCCCAATGATTTATGCTCCACAGTTGCGTCAAAGCCTTGTCCAAAATCTTTTACCCTCAACTGCAAATGGTTCCCCTCATGCCTCAATGTCACCTCAATTTTTTCCATACTCTCTTTGGGGTATGCGTGTTTGATAGCATTGGAGACCGCCTCATTGAGCAGAAGCCCCAGATTGATCCCTTCAGACATACTGAGTTGAAAATCATCTATTTTTACATCCAGGATATGGTCGGTTGTTTTTTGCAGATTATGTACTATCTGTATGAGGTATTGGGACATGTTGACCTTTTCGTACCCCGTCTCATAAGCCAGGTGCTGGTGCAGCAGACTCATGCTTTGTAGTCTATTGCGTTGGGCTCTCAGCAGTTGTTTGCATCCTTTGTTTTCGACTCGCAGTGCCTGAGATTCCAAAAGCCCCATGATCGTTTGGAGGTTGTTCTTTGCCCGGTGGTGGATCTCTTTTAGCAGGATGTTTTTCTCCTGAATCATTTTTGACAATTGCTGCTCGTAGTCTACGCGTTCCTTCTCCAGTCTGTAGTAAAAATATGAGATGACAATATAAGCAACATTAACCTCCAAGAGTAGATCAGTGGAAAAAACAGGGGGGATCCAGTGCATAGAAGCATTGAGCATGCTTATAAAAATAAACAGGCTAATGATTATGCTCCATCGGACACCTGTCTTCAGACCCAATAAAAAGAAAATACTCGCAGGCATTGCTGCCAATGCAAAGAGGGCAAATCCTTGATTGTAACCTGGTAGCGTGAGAGAGATAACAATAAGAAACATAATCAAACCTATAAATATGTTACCAGCTCCAACAAAAGAGATGCGCTCAGGATGAAACAGATATAAAAAAATAAATACAACTATCAAAAAGCTCTCTATCCACAGC
>JALVWV010000136.1 GCA_027023145.1 Campylobacteraceae bacterium
GTCACACTTCGAACGGCGTATCGAACCCAAAGTTGCTACGATCAATCTGGAGAGCTTTTTGCATCAGTGCTATGTGGATGAGGCGCTACTGAAGCGACAAATTGATACCCTTTTGCAGCAGCGGGTGCAGTGTACACTGGGGGACGTGGTGGCGCACTTCGGGGCGGACAAAGGGATTGCGGAGCTTGTAGGCTACTACTCCATCGCCAAATCGCGTAGCACGGCGCGGATCGAGCAGGATACCTATGAGGTGGTCAAAGTGAGGGATTTCGACGGGAACACCAAAAAGGTACGGATACCCAAAACGGTATTTACGAGAGAATAGGAGACGGGACTTTCGTCTCGGACTGTGCGGGGTTGAAACCCCGCCCCCTAAGAAGAGGAGAAAAGGATACGAAGATGCAACAAGAAGCACGGGAAGCGATTGTGCTGCTGATGAAAGGTCTCTTTGACCGTCGTGACAACGCGGCGGCGTGGGAGGCGCTGACGGGTACGGCGCATGGGGCGATCCGTGATTACTTCGAGGTGACGGGGCTGGAGCCGGTGATCGATGAGGCCGAGGGGTATGCCTATCTGCGGCAGCGAGAACCCGATGAGGGCGAAGCGGCTCTGCCCAAGCTGATTCCGGCACGGGAGCTGAGTTACAAAGTATCGTTGCTGTGTGTGTTGTTGCGCAAACGGATCGCCGATTTTGATATGCAGAGTGATGATTTTCGTGCGGTGGTGACCCAAGAAGATTTGGTAGAACAGCTGCTGCTCTTTATGCCGGAGACCTTCGATGAGGTGAAGCTCCGCCGTGAGCTTGAGAGTACGATCAAGAAAGTCGAAGAGCTGGGATTTTTGAAGAAGCTGCGGGGTGAAGCGGATCATTATGAGATTCGCCGATCAATCAAAGCCTTTGTCGATGCACAGTGGCTTGCCGATTTTGACCAGAAGCTACAGAAATATCGAGAGGGGAGACTATGGCAATAGCACAACGGTTCGATTTTGCCGAGGACAATGCCCATACCGGGTTTCGCTTGGCACACGTCGAGTGGTACAACTGGGGAACCTATGACGGCGATATCTTTGCGCTCGATCTGGAGCGAAAAAATGCTCTACTGACAGGTGACATCGGATCGGGGAAATCCACAGTGGTGGATGCCTTAACCACCCTTCTGGTGCCACACAACCGCATCGTCTACAACAAGGCGGCGGGTGCCGAGAGCCGGGAGCGCAGTCTCCACTCCTACATCGTCGGGGAGTACAAGAGTGTTCGCGACGAGACCTTCGGGAGCGCCAAGGCGGCAGCGTTGCGCGATCCGAGTAAGACATTTACCGTCCTGCTGGCGCGTTTCGAGAATGAGGGGTACGATGAACGGCTGACTTTGGCGCAGTTTTTCTGGATCGTCAAGGGGAAGGTGCAGAAGTTTTACATCGTCTCACAGGGTGCAATGGGGATCAAGCAGGACTTTTTTGACTTTGCCGATATTCGCGATCTGAAGAGACGGCTCAAGAAACTGCCCCATACCGAGGTCTTCGATGCCTTCAAGGAGTACAGTGCCCATTTTCGGCGTATGATGGGGATCCGAAACGAACAGGCGTTGCACCTCTTTTATCAGACCGTTTCGCTCAAATCGATCGGAAATTTGACGGAGTTTATCCGCAATCACATGCTCGAACCCAGCTTGATCGACGAGAAGGTGGATGAGGTGTGTCGCAACTTTGCCGAACTGACCCATGCACACAACCTGATCATAGAAGCACAGCAGCAGATCGAGATGCTCACCCCCATCGAAAAAGAGAGTCGACGCTATGAAGAAATGGAAGCGCAAAGAGAAGCGTATCGTGCAATGCGCGAAGCGCTCGACCCCTTCTTTGCCAAACGGCGTATCGGACTCATCGACGAGAAGCTTATCAAGCTGGAGATCGATACGCAAAAGAGGCGATCGAAGAAGGAGCAGCTCGATGAAGAGCTGGAGCGTAGCGAACGGACGATGCTCGATCTGAAGCTGGAGTTGCAGAAAAACGGTGCCGACAGGCTGGAGCAGTTGCAGCGGGAGATCGATCGCGAAGCGCAGGAGATGGCACAGCGGCAGGAGGCGAAGCAGCGATACGATATCCTTTGTGAAGCGATCGGGATCGAAAAAGCCTCCAATGAACACCGCTTTTTGAAAAACCGTGAAGCAGTGCAGCAACGGCTGAGAGAGATCGAGACCGAAACGACACGCTTGCAAAATGAAAAGGTCACCAACGGGGTGATCCTCTCGCGCCACAAAGAGCGGGGGGAGAAGCTGGGAGAGGAGATCGCTTACCTCGAAGCACGCCGCAGCAATATCCCACCCCGTACCGCGCGTATCCGTGACAAGATGGCAGAAGAATTGGGGTTTGCTCCAGAGGATCTACCCTTTGCCGGTGAGTTGATCCGAAGTACCGATCCCAAATGGCAGGGGGCGACGGAGCGGGTACTGCACAACTTCGCCCTCTCCCTGCTGGTCGATACCGCACACTATGAAGCGGTGGCGGCGTATGTCGAAAAGACCCATCTTGGTGGTAAGCTGATCTATCTCAAGACAGGTCATGCTCAGAAGATTGAGCCAGTGGAGATCGCTGCCGATTCACTGCTCCAGAAGATCGAGATCAAAGCCGATTCCCCTTTCGCCGAGGCGGTGGAGTCGATGGTGGCATCACGGTTCAATATCCCCTGCGTCAAGACGATGGAGGAGTTCAGACGGCTCAAGCGGGCTGTGACCATCCACGGACAATTCAAGACCTCCTATGAACGTCATGAAAAAGATGACCGCTACGCCATCGATGACCGTTCCCGCTGGGTGTTGGGGTGGGACAATGCCCAGAAACTCGCTGCCCTGCGTGAGGAGCAACAAGCTCTGGGTGAGAAGATCGCTTATCTGGCTGAGCAGATAGAGAAGATCGCCCAAGCACTTCAGGCATTGACAAAAGGGCGGGACAATCTACGCGATCTCCTGGCATTCGATCGTTTCGCCCTCATCGACTGGTATACGCCAAGCCACCGTATCGAAGTGTTAAAAGAGGAGCACGAGGCGTTACAGAAGAGTTCAAGCGTTATCGCGGAGCTGACGACACGGTTGGAGCAAGTGACTCAGAAGCGGCATGCATTCAAAAAAAAGCTCGACGGACTCACATCGACACTCGGCAAGCTGGAGCAGCAGATCGAAGATCTACAGTTGCAGCGCAACCATGCACAGACTCTGGTGGAAAATGCGGAGTCGCTGGAGGGACTGGAGGGGGCGATCGCCGATTTTGCAGGTGAAGCACTCATTTCAGGCATGACGCTGGTGACCATTGAATCGCGCAGGAAGGAGGCGCGGGAGCGACTCACCAATGAGATCGACAAGCTCGACAAACGTATTGGGCGATCGCGGGAGAAGATCATCACCGATATGGGGCGTTTCAACGCCGCTTTCCCCGTCATCGCCAAAGAGTTTGACGCGGCGGTAGAATCGGCACCCGAATATCGCAAGAAGCTTGCCGAACTCAAGCGCGATGACCTACCCCGATGGCGCAAACGCTTCAAATCGCTGCTACGTGAAAAGATGGTGCAGCACTTTGTCACCCTGCAATATACGCTGGAGCAACAGAGCAACGAGATCGTCGAAAAGATCGAGAAGATCAACGCCTCCCTGCAGGACATCGAGTACAGCGAAGGTACCTATATCCGTCTACTTGCCGAGACGGTCAAGTCCGCAGAGATCCGTGAGTTCAAATCGGATCTCAAGGCGGCAATCTCGGGTGCGATTTTGGAGGACAACAGCTACGATGAGCAAAAGTTTCTTCAGATCAAGGCGATCATTGAGCGCTTCAATGGACGCGAAGGGCACAGCGATGAGGATCGTAAGTGGCGCAAACGGGTGACCGATGTGCGCAACTGGTTTGATTTTAGCGCCGAGGAGCGGTTTGTCAGCAACAATGAGCTCAAAGAGTACTACACCGACAGCGGCGGCAAATCGGGCGGACAAAAGGAGAAACTCGCCTACACGGTGCTGGCATCGTCTTTGGCATTTCAGTTTGGTCTGGAGCACAACACTGTCCAGAGCCGATCGTTCCGCTTCGTGATGATCGATGAGGCATTTGGACGGGGGAGTGATGAGAGTACCCGTTACGCCCTGCGACTCTTTGAGAGCCTTGACCTGCAACTGTTGGTGATCACGCCTAAGCAAAAAATCAACGTGATCGAACCTTATGTCAAGACCGTACATTTCGTCCACAATGAAGGTGGACGCGCATCGACACTCATCTCGATGAAGATCGAGGAGTTTCGCAAAAGAAAAGAGGAGAGATAGTGCGTTACTACGACGCCGACGCTGCGCGAAAAAAGGCATTAAGTCTCTATGAACGGGGGGCGGTACAGGTGGACTATCTGCAAGGGGACACAAAACTGTTTCCGCTGTACATCCGTTTTAAACGCCCCTCCGAGAGGGTGATCCGCAGTGATTTTGAACTGATACGCAAAGCAATAAAGGCTTCAGAGAGTGCCGGACTTCCACTGGAGTATCAAACCTTTCGTTTCGCTGCACTTGGTCAACAAAGGTTACCAGTCGGTGTGGTGTTTGAGACACGCGAAACGTATCTGAAGATATTGGGGCTTGAGGAGCGATTTGATGCCTTTGTAGCAGAGAGCAAAGCGGTGCTGGAGGCGTTTCCCAGTCTGCATTTTTTGCTGATCAAAAAGCCGAAACTGATCGAAAACCACAGCGATGCGTGGGGTCGCCTTGTCGCGGTCTGTCGCTATCTGATTGCCCATCCCAACCCCCACATCTATCTACGTGAACTCCCCATCGAAGGGGTCGATACCAAGTTTATCGCCTCACACAAAAAGGTACTCGATCTGCTATTGACGCACCTGCTACCTGCCAAATCGTACGATGCGACGATCGCGACACTCTCCAATGGAGGCTTTGAAGCCAAATACGGCTTTCTCACTCCAGAACCGATGATCCGTTTCCGTCTGCTTGATCCTGCTGATGCTATTGCCGGACAGATGGATCTTTCCCTTCCAAAATCTGCTTTTGACCGTTTGACTACGCAAGTAGAGCGCATTTTTGTTGTGGAAAATCTGGCGACATTCCTCGCCTTTCCTCATCTCCCCAAAAGTATGGTCATATTCGGTAGCGGTTACGGCGCACGGTATCTCAAGGATGCCCGTTGGATGACAGAACAGTCCCTCTACTACTGGGGCGACCTTGACAGCCATGGCTTCGCGATCCTCTCACAGTTTCGCACGGTTTTTCCAAATACCCATTCATTCATCATGGATCAACATACCGCTGACCGTTTCGCCCACCTTGCCGTCGAAGAGCCAAAGGAGAAACGCTACGAAGGGAGAGTGGAGAGTTTGAGTGAAGCAGAGAGACGTCTGTTTGAAACACTGCGCCACAAAGCCTTTCGACTGGAGCAGGAGCGTATACCAATTGGATATGTACAAGAGAGATTGTGTATAATAGCTCCATGAAGACTGCCTACATCTCCGATCCCTTCTTCCTCCGACACGAGACAGGGGCTCATCCTGAGTCCCCCAACCGCCTTCGCGCCATCACCCGTGCCGTAGAACCTCTGAATGACCGGCTCATCCCGCTCACGCCAATCACCGCTTCCAAAAGCATTCTACGGCTCAATCATACTCCTGAACACATCGAAACGGTACAGGAGGCTTCCGCCCATGCCGAAGCACTCGACCCCGATACGGTGTGCTCCCTCGACTCCTACGAAGCCGCATGCAAAGCGGTCGGTGCAGGAATCACGGCCATTGACGGGATTGTGGAGGGACGGTTTGATCGGGCTTTCTGTGCTGTCCGTCCGCCGGGGCACCACGCGACCCCCACCCAGTCAATGGGCTTCTGTCTGTTCAACAACATTGCCATTACCGCCCGCTACGCACAAACCCAGGGGTTTGAAAAAGTGATGATCATCGATTTCGATGTCCACCACGGCAACGGCACGCAGGATGCCTTCTATACTGATGATACGGTGTTTTACTTCTCCACCCACCAGACCTTCGCCTATCCCGGTACAGGAATGGAGAATCACCGAGGAGAGGGAGCAGGGGAGGGCTACACCGCCAACTTCCTCATCATGCCCGACAGCGGCGATACGGAAGTGCTGGAGATCTACCACGACGATCTCCCCCCACTCGTCGAACACTTCGCCCCCGACATCATCCTCGTCTCTGCCGGATACGACCTCCACGAGAGCGATCCTCTCGCCCAACTCAACGTCACGACAGAGGGCATACGCGAAATCGTCCGATCGATCCTGGATACAGCCGATGTGCCGTTTGTCTTTTTTCTTGAAGGGGGATATGATGTGGAGGCATTGGGAGAGAATGTGCGGGTGACGTTGGAAGAGATGCTGGTGTAGGGTTGGCTTCAGCCGACAAAATACAGCAGGCATTCCCCATCAGGAGATGGGGAACGAGGAGGGGTAGGGGTACGTCTTGAGCCTCAGCCCTCGACGCGGATCTCCAACCCGCCGCCGGTGTCTTTGACGTTGGCGAGTTTGCGGCGCATGTAGGCGATCTTCTCTTGGAGAGGGAGGTTTTTGGGGCAGTTGTCTTCGCAGCCGAGCAGGGTCATGCAGCCAAAGATCCCGCTGTCATCTCCCACGAGTTCATAGAAGTCCTCGGCGGTGCGCTCATCGTGCGGATCGATGTCGAACCGCGCGATGCGGTTGAGCCCGACGGCTCCGACGAAATCGGGGCGCATGAGAGCTGTGGCGCACGAGGAGACGCAGATGCCGCACTCGATGCAGCGGTCGAGCTCAAAGGTGGCATCGGCCACTTCGGGCTCGATCCGTTTCTCCAGCTTGGTGATGTCCACCTCTTCTTTGGAATGGATCCAGCTCTCGACCCGCTTGGACATTCCGTCCATCCACTGGCCAGTGACGACCGAGAGATCCTTGATGAGTTTAAACGATGGCATTGGCATGAGACGAATCACTCCGTCGGGGTAGTCCTTGGTTAGGGTGCGGCACGCCAAGAGGGGCTTGCCGTTGACCATCATGCCGCAGCTGCCACAGATTCCAGCACGGCAGACGAAGTCAAACGCCAGATCGGGTTCAAACTTTTCCCGGATCATGTTGAGCGCGACAAACAGCGTCATACCGAGGGTTTCTTCCAAATGGTAAGTGACCATGTGGGGTTTGGACTGTGGGTCGCTCGGGTTGTATTGGAGGATTTCGAAGGTCAGCATGCGACCTTTATTTTGGGCTGTATCAGGCATAGCCGACCCCTTGTCGTTCATTTTTCTCTTTGTAATTTTCCGGGAGATCGAAGGGCATCAGAGCGTCCTGGATCTCAAAGCGATCGGCACCCTTGGCCTCGAGTTCTTCGCGGATACGATCCACCTCTTCCTGGCGCTTGGCTGAGAGGGGGTTGTCGATGGTCATCCCTTTGCGTCCGTAACCACGGAATGCCGGGGGGATCTCCATTTTCATGATGTCCAGCTCTTCGTAGAAGACCTCCGGCAGGGTAGCTTCGGGGTCGGTCCATCGTACGAGGGTACGTTTGAGCCAGTTGGCATCGTCCCGCTTGAGGTAGTCTTCGCGGTAATGCGCACCGCGTGATTCGGTACGCAACAGCGCCGAGTAGGCGATGGAGATGGCGATCTTGAGCATTTTAGGCAAACGGTACGCTTCGACTAGCTCCGGGTTGGAGGCGTGGGTGACGTAGCGGATGCCTACTTTGCGGCTGCGTTTGAGCAACTCCTGCAACTCATCGACCGCTTCTTGGAGCTCTTCTCCGTTGCGGAAGATACCAACTTTGTCGTCCATGATCTCCTGCATACGACGTTTGATATCGAAGATGCTGTCATCGTTGAGGGGGCGGGACATGATTTCGCGGATATTTTGCTCCTCTTTTTCGACAAACGCTTCGATGGTCGCTGTATCGATGTCAATCTCATTTTCGAGGCAATAATCAGCCATGTAATTGCCTACAATCATTCCAGATACAACCGTCTCGGCTACTGAGTTTCCTCCCAGCCGATTGAATCCATGTAGATCCCAGCATGCTGCCTCCCCGCAGGAGAAGAGACCGGAGAGATCGGGAGATTCGCCGGTGGGTTTGGTGCGGATGCCCCCCATGCTATAGTGCTGCGCTGGACGGACGGGCATCCACCCTTTGGGTCCTTCGTCGGCGGGGTCGATGCCGTTGAAGGTCATGGAG
Organism: Campylobacteraceae bacterium; assembly: GCA_027023145.1. GTDB lineage: Bacteria > Campylobacterota > Campylobacteria > Campylobacterales > Sulfurovaceae > S017-3. Next base: position 8,180 of record JALVWV010000136.1, read on the forward strand.
ATCTCCTGGACATCCCGGAGGTTTTTCTCGATGTGTTCCCGTCCGAGGATGGAGATATCAAGCCAGAGGTGATCACCGAAGATCGACTTGACCCCTTTGCCTTTGCGGATGTGCTCCATCATGCGGCGGCTGACGACGTCGCGGGAGGCGAGGTCTTTTTTCTCCGGCTCGTAGTCGGGCATGAAGCGGTAGCCATCCACATCCCGCAGCACCCCGCCATCACCCCGGCACCCTTCAGTCAGGAGGATGCCAGAGGGGACGATGGGGGTGGGGTGGAACTGTACCGCCTCGGGGTTGCCAAGCGTCCCCAGTCCGGTCTCGAGGACAGCGGCTTGTCCGGTACCTTCGCAGATGACGGCATTGGTGGTGGTGCGGTAGACACGCCCCCAGCCTCCGGTGGCGATGTTGGTCGCTTTGGCGATGTACGCTTCGAGCTCTCCATCGATCAGATCCCGCACCACCGCACCGTAGCAGCGGCCGTCCTTGTGGATCAGCGAGAGGAGTTCTTTGCGTTCACGGATGTCGACGTCTTCTTTGAGTGCCTGGTTGGCGACCCCGAAGAGCATCGTGTGACCGGTTGCATCAGCTGTGTAGCAGGTGCGCCATTTTTTGGTGCCGCCGAAGTCCCGGGCGGTGATAAGCCCGTGAGCCTCGTCGGCTTCGGTGATGGTAGTGCGCTCGGTGTTGATGACGACGCTGCGCTCACCCCGTTTGACGCGGGTCCAGGGAACCCCCCATGCCGCCAGCTCCCGGATCGCTTTGGGGGCGGTGGTGACGAACATCCGGGCGACCTCTTGGTCGCAACCCCAGTCGCTCCCTTTGACTGTGTCGGCGAAGTGGACATCTTCATTGTCCCCTTTGCCCATAACACTGTTGGCCAAGCTGGCCTGCATCCCCCCTTGAGCCGCAGCGGAGTGGGAGCGCTTGACGGGAACGAGTGAGAGGACGATGGTGCTCAGACCTTTTTCTTGAGTGGCCACAGCGGTACGTAAGCCAGCTAGACCACCCCCGATGACAAGGGCATCGCAGTAATGGATTTTCATGAGGGCACCTCCTGCGCCGATAGATGGAGTGGGGCGATTATCGCCGTGGGGTGATAGCGTTGACCATAATCATTGCGGTGTTCCATTCCGATCTTGACATAGGCAGCCAGTGTCAGCAGTCCAAGAGTCAGGAAGAAGGCTGTGACCGCCCATTTGACCTTTTTGAGGCGTTTGCGAGCCGCTCGGGCGTCGGTACCGTTGCACCAGCCCCATTTCATGCAGAGGCGGTACAAACCGATCGAGCCGTGCAACTCCACGGCAAAGAGCAGCAACAGATAGAGCGGCCACATGCCGTCACTCCAGACACGATCCGAAGAGGCAAAAGGGCCGATTTTGTCGGCATTGCTCATGAGGATATAGAGATGCACCGACCCAATGAAAAACATCATGAAGCCAGTAAAAGCCTGCACCATCCAGAGATTCGTATCCTCATGTTTGAGGGCGAAGGCGTGGGTTTTGAGCATTTTGTACTCTTTCCATTTATAAGGAAATTTTCGCATGGCCAATCCCGCATGGATGATGAAGATTGCAAACACAAACGTTACGGATAAGGTTACAATGATCGGGTGGGGCTGCGCAAACAGAAAACTCCCCTCGAACATTTTGGTCACCGTATACATAAAATCTTTGCTGATCAAGATACTGGAGACAAAAAGCATGTGCCCCCACATAAAGAGTCCCAGGAACAATCCTGAAGCACTCTGCCAACGATCCAGTCGGGCCGGCATACGGCTTTTGGTGCCGTCGACCCGCTTACCCAAGTATCCTTCGATGATACTTGCCATGACAAGTCCTTTGTGTCGGGGATCAACAAATCCCCGTTTTATCGTATGTCAAACCGCGTTTGGCATGCGGGAAGTTTACTCCTATTTCTCTTGCCGGATTCTTAAATAATTTGGTAAATACCTAAAAAAACGAAATATTTTTTTATAGATCAGTTTTTTCTGCTTCTTGGATCGGTAATACGATCGTAAATACTGCGCCGGTGTATTCCCGGTCGTGGTATCGGAACGTTTCATTGGAGGCGGTGAGTTCCCCTTTCATCCCCTCGACGATGATCTGATGAGTCATATAGAGTCCCAGACCCGTCCCCTGTGTTTGATGTTTGGTCGTGAAGTAGGGGTCAAATATCCTGGGAAGAACCGATTCTGGGATCCCGCCAGCGTTGTCTTGGAAGCGGATTTGGACCATCTCTTGATCTCTTTGAGCGGAAACATTCAGAACCCTCTCTTCTGGATTATTGGCATTAAAAGCGTCTTTGGCGTTGTTGAAAATATTGAGAAAGCACTGGATCAGTTCGGTTTCACTGCCGGTTATCTGAAGATGCTCATCGATATCCAACTGAACATCGATGTGATAGGAGGTGATACTCCCTTCGACGAGCCTCAGGAACTCATCAAAGGTATGCTTTAGGAAGAAATCGCTCCGTCGACTGCTCCCTTTGATGAAGTTTCGGAAGTCGTCGATTGTCTGGGAGAGATACTGAGCCTGACGGTTGATGTCATCGCAGTTTCGGAGGAATTCTGCATCGTCGAGCATGCCGAATTGTTTCTGCATCTTCATTCCGGTTGCGATGGTTGAGATGACACTGAGGGGTTGACGCCACTGGTGGGCAATGTTGCCGATCATCTCTCCCATGGCTGCTAGCTTACTCTGCTGGGCGATGATGGATTCCTGTTGTTTGAGCTGTGAAATGTCCACGACGCTGACGAGTCGTTCTGTTTTTTTGCGGATCGATTTGCCATGGATGAGTGCTGGGAAGCGGGTGCCGTCTTTGCGAAGGATGTAGCCTTCGTATGATTTGTCGTATGTTTGATACCAGTGTGCCTGAGCATCGTCGAGCGATTGGGGGGCGACCCAATCGAGGATATTTTGTCCGATCAGCTCTTCACGGGTGTTTAGATGCAGCATGGTCAGCATGCTCTTATTGACATCGATGCAGATACCATCACGGTGGATGACGATACCTTCTATGGTCGCATCAAGAAGCTCCTGAGACTCTTTGGCTGAGCGTTTGAGGTGATAATACCAAACAGCTAGAAGAAACAAGAACACCCCTAGCACCGATAGAATCAGATAAATAATACGAGGATTGATCCCTTGGGTACCCTCTTTGATCTGGACATTTGTCCAGCGGTTAAAGATCCTTTTTTTCTCTTCGGGCGTCAGTTGAGCCAAAGCCTTGTCGAGCACAGTGACCAGCCGGGGCATATCGTCCCGGACAGCAATTGCGAGACGATAGCGCATATCGGTGTAGCCGGCGATACGGAGGGTGTCCATCTGATAGCGGGAGATAAAATAGGCCGCCACCGGTAAGGTTGCGATCGTATAGTAGGCGTGACCGGAGGCGACTTTTCGGAACGAATCGAGATACGTATTGGTCTGAAGAACCGAAATCCCCGGGAAACGTTTTTTCATTTTGCTGATCAGCCCTGAACCACGTTTGCGAGCAAAGACCTTTTCCTTAAGATCATCGAGATCTCGGACATAGGGTTCATCCTTGCGCGTGATGATTGCCAGATCGTAGATAAGGTATGGTTGGGTAAAGCGGGCATATTGCTCCCGTTTTTTCGTCTGAATAGCTGCGGGGAGGATGTCGCATTTTTTGGCGGCGAGAAATTGCTGGGACTGACTCCAGCTTTGGGTGGGAACATTCTGGAAGGTCACATGCAGCTTACGCGCTAAGAGTTT
>JALVWV010000137.1 GCA_027023145.1 Campylobacteraceae bacterium
CATTTTTTCCAGAAAGATATAATTTTGCTATTCCCGCACCCATTGACAGCATAATGGCGAGTATAAACCCAAGATATACCCTCAAAGTTGTTATGAATTCTTTTACCTCGTCTATTTTTGCCATACCCCATTATACAAAAAAAATATAAATGTAAAATATGTTCCTTTGTTATGCGTCCAAAAGCTTCACCGCCCCCTCCCTTGTTCCATATCTCCCGATATGGAACAGATGTTTATGTCCTTTTCGTGTTGGGCGTATCCTCTGATAGGTCTAGTGAGTTGCTTTGGCTTTGATATCGCGCATCGTGAGATGCGAAACAAAGTAAAGTCCGCATATGGTATAATACCCCTATAAGTAGGTATTAAGGAGCGAATATGCTGACTGCGGGCATCAAAGAGATACAGAACAACCCCTCTATTCTCACCAAAGGCGTGGCAGACAGTGAGGAGTATCTGTTTATTTCCAAACGGGGCAAGCCTATCGCTGTGGCGATGTCGCTGGAGAATGAGGTGTTTGACTACGGATTCAAAAAATGGGTATTGATCTCGGCATACAAAAAGGGTGATCTCTCATTGGGGCAGCTCTCCAAAGCATTGGGACAATCCCATCAGGAGACGATGCAGATGCTGGGGTTGCTGGGGGTCGATGTAATCGATTATGATCTCGATGATGATTTGGAGACGATCGAGAAGCTAATATGAGAAGCACCATTGTCAGTGACAGTACCACCCTCATTATATTGGGCAAGATAAAGAGATATGATCTGATAGAAAATGTGTTTGACAAGGTCTATATCCCCTCAGAAGTGATGCGTGAAGTCTCCCAAAAATCCGATGGAATCTCAAATACGATTTTGGCACACACACTCTTTGAGATAAAAAGCATAACCGATGAAGTCACATTGAAGATGTTGGATGGTATTTTGGATAGCGGCGAGAGCGAAGCGATTGTCTTGGCAAAGGAGTTGCAGTGCATACTGCTCATCGACGAGAAAAAAGGGCGTACCATCGCCAAAACGATGGGGTTGGATATTATCGGATTGCTCGGTGTGTTGATCGCCAATGTTAAAAGAGAAGCGATTACACGAACGGAAGCCATTGAGATATTAGACACGATAAAACGTGAGAAATTCAGGATCTCGAAAAAACTTGAAGAGCATTTTTTGGACGTGATAAAACAATAATTCCCCCATTATTCCAACAGCTTCACCGCCCCCTGATCCTGATCTTTCAACAACTTCGTCAACTCTTTCTTTACCCCTTTGTCCACCCCCTCATCGGCGATGATCTCCAGTAGTTTGGTGACTTTTTCGTGGTGTTGGCGGCTCGATTCGAGCCAGGCCTGCTGGCGGAGCTGGTCTTCGTGGAGTTTGAGCTTGAGGCTCTGGCGGTGGCGGTAGAGGAGGTAGATCAGGAGCATCAGAAGAAACAGGAGGGCGACTCCGGCAATGAGGATCTGACGGTAAAAAGCGATCTCCTCTTGTTGGCGTGCTAGGGCGGTTTTCTGACGCTCTTTTTCGGCAGCGATGTCTGCCTGGGCTTTGGCTGCGGCGATTCTGGCATTGGCGGTGTTGGTGCTTTGGGCTTGTTTCAGTTCGATGTTTTTGACAGTTTGGGCGGTTTCCGCTTTGATCCTGGCAGCGGCGATGGCACGTTCGGTTTCGAGCTTCTTGAGGCGCTCGGCTTTGCGAGCTTCGATTTCTGCGAGACGGGCTTTGGCATCGGTTTGGGCTTTGAGGAGGCGGATCTGTTCGTCGGTGGAGCTGGTCTTTTGGGGTACTTTTCGAGGGTTGTACCGCAAGGGAGGTTTGACGTCGGACAGGAGGGTAGCTTGTCGGGCATCGTCAGTGCTGCAAGCGGTAAGCATGAGAGCAAGTATAACCAAAAAAGATGACAATAACTTTTGCATGATGATGCCTTGAATGGTTTACAGGTATTGTAACATATCGATATTAATCTTACAGGTACTAAGCATTTTTCGCTATAATCCCCCTATTCAACATACACTGGAGTACGCGATGAAAATGAGCGGTGCGCAGATGATCATCGAAGCGATCATCGCCGAAGGGGTGACGAAAGTCTTCGGTTACCCCGGCGGGGCGATCATGAACGTTTATGATGAGATCTACAAGCAGAACGATTTCGAGCACATTTTGACCCGGCATGAGCAGGCGGCGGTGCATGCAGCCGACGGCTATGCCCGTGCCAGCGGGGATGTAGGGGTGGCGATGGTCACGAGTGGGCCAGGCTTTACCAATGCCGTCACGGGACTGGCGACGGCCTATACCGACTCGGTGCCGTTGGTGGTGATCTCCGGCCAGGTGCCTCTCTCTCTGATCGGTACCGATGGCTTTCAGGAGGTCGATGCGGTGGGGATCTCCCGGGCATGCACCAAGCATAACTACCTTGTGCATGACATAGCTGAGCTGCCACGCATCCTCAAAGAGGCGTTTTACATCGCCCGCAGCGGTCGTCCGGGGCCGGTGCTGGTCGATGTCCCCAAGGATATCACCGGGGAGATTGCCGAGTTCGCCTATCCGGACGATGTGCATCTGCCTACCTACAAACCCAACTACAAAGGAAATGACCGCCAGATCAAAAAAGCAGCCGAAGCGATCCTCAAGGCCAAAAAGCCGCTGCTGTACCTCGGCGGGGGTGTCGTCCTCTCCAACGCCACCGATGTCGTGCGCCGTCTGGCCGAGGTCAGTCAAATACCGGCGGTTGAGACGCTCATGGCTCGCGGAGTTATGGGGGCGGACAATCCTCTGCTGATGGGGATGCTTGGGATGCATGGGAATTATGCTTCCAATATGGCG
>JALVWV010000138.1 GCA_027023145.1 Campylobacteraceae bacterium
TCATTGGGCTTCTTTTCTGCAAAGTATATATCCATTTTCTCGAGGAAATCTGCTAACTCTTTCATCGTAAATCCACCCTCAAAACACCTTGATAGAAGGTGCTGTTATTGTCTTTTTCGATCATTTTAATATCAACCAGTTTGATGTCATTATAGTATTTTTCCGAAATTCTTTTGATCAATTGCGTTATCTTCTTGTCGCTGGGAGAGATAAGCGTAATACGATAACTATCCATATCAGACTCAATCAAATTTGTCTGAACATCAAAATCTGTCAAATCATTACTAAAGGAGGTAAGTTGATCCGATTTGAGGCGGTAATGCACTTTTTTATTATAAACAGACCGCAATGTTTTTTCTTTGGCAACGAAACGGTTGGAGATGTCTTTAATGGTGGCGCTAACCTGATCTTTCTCGTCTGTTTTCAATTTGATGATCTGCTTGTACTTATTTACCTCCTGAGACAATACTGCATTTTCTTTTTCCATTTTAAGCGTCTGGATATCATTCATCTTGGCCACGATATAGTTGTACACAGGCCAAGAGACTGCTACCAAAAGACCCGCAATCATCATGGCAGTCATTTGTCCGGCCGGACGCTTGAAAAACGTAGGAGGCTGGGGATACAGAGTAAAATTGATATGCTCGCTGGGATCCTGCATCACATCAATTGCCGTAATCGCCATCATGTATTGCAACTGATCTGTATACCATTCTTCGGTCGAAATACCAAAATCAAATTCAAGGGGCACAGAATGAAAACCGAGGTAGTTTTGCACATACTCGTCCAATCCTGCAATCGCCCCCAGTTCACTTCCGATAAACATTTGGTCAATGGTTTCCAAATCGTAAGCCCGCTTGGTATAGATGATAATATCATTAATAGCGATAAAGATTTCACCAAACAGCTTCATGAGGTTTTGCTGAAAATCCGACTGCAGCACCTTAAGACCATCTTTTTGGAGGGTTTTAAAGAATTTCTTCTCATCTACCGTTTCTCCTACCATCTCACTGTATCGCTCATAAATCTGCTTCAGCGAAAATGGAATCGATTTGGAATAGAGATAGTTTCCGTTTTTATAAAATGTGACAAACGTATCATGGTAAGTAAAATAGAGAAACGCGTGCACCCCTTTTGATTCGAGAACATTCATGTCGTATACAGAACGATACAACAGAGGTGCTGGAGTGATCAGATCAATGTATTTAATTTGCTCCCGAATCGGTTTAAAGATTTCGGCGAACATATTCTGCTCAATAACGAAGAGTTGGAACAGTCGCTTATATTGATCTCTGGATTCGATTTCCTGGTGACGGATGATGTATTCCTGTGTCGGATCCAATCCCAACTCTTCATAAGCGCGATCCTCCAGCAGACCGTCAAGATCATCCTCTTCAACACCTGCTGCGACTTCAATTGGAGCGATAATCAAATCTTTATTAGCAAGATATGTTCCATAATAATGGTTATTCTTGAACGTAAGTTTTGAAATCGGCGTCAACGAGTCTTTTTTGAGAAGGTAACTTTTTCCACTGTAACTATCAATTGTTACAATGCTAACCGCTTTCTTTTTAGCCTGTTTACGAGCCATGCGCTTCTTCCTTAATCCTTCGGCGTTAGTGGCATTATATATGTTATAATATTAATAGTAGCTTACAGTGTCAGAAGTATTAGAATGTGTACCCAAATTCTTCCAAGTCTTTGCGATTTTTACTCCACCCACGCTTAATCGCGACGTGTAAGTCCAGGTAAATTTTCTTCTGTGCAAAATGTTCCATGATTTTACGGGCGTCTGTACCGACACGCCGAATCGTCTCTCCCCGTTGTCCGACCATTATCCCCTTCTGGGTCGGTTTCTCGACTACGATGGTCGCGAACACTCGATCCATCTTTTCACTCTCTTCAATCCGGTCAATCAAAACATCGCTTTCATACGGAATTTCATCGCTGAGGTTTTCGAAAATCGATTCACGAATGAGCTCACGATAAATATCCCGGATAGTGTCAGTCGTGAGCATATCCGGATCATAGAGCCACGGATGTTCGGGAAGATGGCGGGCAATCACATCAAGGAGCTGTGCTTTGCTCCCCCCTTTTTTGACCGAAAAGGGAATCAGCGCTTCGAAATGCTCCTGAAACTTTTGATACTCCCCAAGGCGGGCAAGAACACGAGCCTGGGGTACCTGATCGACCTTGGTCAACAGAATGATATGCGGGATTTTCGAGCCCCCCATCCGATCGAGAAAGTTCTCATACTCAGTGGTATCATCGGTCACCGGGGCAAGAAAAAGGATCAGATCGCTGTCCCCGATCGCTTTGAGCGCCTCTTCGAGCATGAATTGGTTGAGAAGTTTCTCTTTTTCGTGAATACCGGGGGTATCGACAAAAATAATCTGCGCCGATCCGTGCATCACGATGATGTTCATCCGCTTCCGCGTCGCCTGCGCCTTTTTGCTCACCATTGCCAGTTTTTCACCCACGAGATGGTTGAGCAGCGTACTCTTCCCCGCATTCGGACGACCCACCACCGCCACGAAACCGGAACGCATGGGTGCTTCGTCGTTTTCATTTTTCATTTTTCATCTTTCATATTTATAAAAGCGTTGCAAAGCAACGCATACCATAGTTCCTCACTCCTCACTCCTCACTCATCATTCCTAATTTACAAGATGTACCGCGTCGCATCCTCACTCTCAACAATCTTCTCCAGTTTCTGCTCGATCAAAGCTTCATCGACCACCACTGTCTCACCGTCACGTTCATCGGCATCGAAGCTCACCTCATCAAGGATGGTCTCCATAATGGTCTGGAGGCGA
>JALVWV010000139.1 GCA_027023145.1 Campylobacteraceae bacterium
ACTAAAGTCCCTACTCCTGAGATACGCTGACGCGTGTTGGTTGGACTAAAGTCCAAGCCCCAAAGATACGCTTGCGCGTTTTAGTTGGACTGAAGTCCCAGCCCCTTTTTTCTATGAAAACCATCCGAAGATTTTAGACAGCAATCCCCTTTTCTTTTTTTGTTGGGATTTTATGCGGTCTAAAATCTCTTGCACGCGCTGGGCACGGACTTCGAGATCTCCTTGTGCATCCCTGAGGTGTTGGGCTTCGTAGGGCTTACTTCTCATCGAGGATCCTCTCGATCTCGTGCATCGCATCGCGGTTCTTGAGTTGGAACTTGATCTCGATGCGGCGGGAGGCTTCTTTGTCTTCGATCCCGTCACGGCGGATGGGATCGAGGTAGGCGCGACCGCTGGCGACGAGGAGTTTCTTGAGATTGTATTTTTGGGCGATGGGGAGGGTGAGGAGATAGTTCATCACCGCCAGTGCCCGACGCTGAGAGAGAGCAAGATTGTACATATAAGTGCCGTCGCTATCGGTGTGTCCTTCGATGACGATACGGTCGAGGTGGGGGCGGATGGCACGGTTGGTTACCAGCGCACCGATGTAGTCGTTGAATGCCGTCGCCAGCTGTGCTTTGGCCTCCTCTTTGAGATCGCTTTTCCCTTTGTCAAAAAGAACATTAGATGAGAGCCGCAAGGCACCGTTATGGCGGTCGATATTAATCTTGTTGCCCAAAGTTTCCTTGAGGGCAGCGATCACTTTGAGCTGGATACCGGTGAGGGATCGGATCTGGGCGCGTTGCTTCTTGAGGCGAGCCAACAGGTCGTCGTAGCGGGTTTTTTTGTCATCAAGTGCCGTGAGGAGATTGGCCAGCTTCTGGTCTTTGAGTTTCAGCTCTTTGTCTTTGTCGGTCAGCTGGTTGGAGAGGACGATGACTTTGCCGACATACTCCTGGAGTTTTTTCTCTTTTTGCTGGAGGGTTGTGTTGCTCTCATTGGTGAGATTTTGAAGGATAACAATCTTCTTGTTCAGTGTATCGATTTTGGCATTGCGTGCCAGCAGGAGTTGATTGAGGCGTTCGAGCTCCTGCTCTTTGAGTTTGAGGGCGTTGTGGGAGAGGATGATGGTTGTGTTCATGTCCGACACGGTGTGCTGCATACGCTCTTTTTCTTTGGCGAGGCTGGCTTTGAGATCTCGCAAAAGTCCATGGAGTTTTGCGACCTCTTGTGCTTGCAGGCGGATTTTTGCTTCCTGCTTTTTGACGATTTCTGTTTTTTTCTTGAGGGCTTTCTTTTTCTGAATAAGTGTTGTATTGATGTCGGCAATCACATGCTGCTGCTTCTCCAAAACTGTTTTTTGTTTTTTGACGATTTCTGTTTTTTTCTCAAGAGCTTTTTCCTGCTTTTTGACCACCATCTTTTTTTGCAATAGGTTTTGATTGGTTTGCTGAAGGAGTCTCTCCCGTTGATGGAGTTCCTGCGTCATTTGGGTCAGTTTTGTCTGAGTGAGATTGAGCTTTTTTCGCTTGGCTTCGAGCGTCTTCTCGGCGACAGCAAGTCGAGTTTCTTTCTTGTGCAAGTCTTCCCGCATGAGGATTGATTTGGAGACAATCGCGCCAATCAGGAGGATGAAGACAAAGAGCAATCCCGCCATCAAGTCGGCGTAGGAGATCCAGAAGTTGCTCTCGCTCCCCCGATCCGTATCACGCCTAAACATCAGGATACTTCCGTAGACCGCTGAGCGATAGCGGCATTTTGTTGGGCGATCAACTCTGTCATCTCTCCCAGTTTACGAACCGCAGTTGCCAACTCGCGATCCAGCGACTCAAAGGTCTTCCCCACGCTTTGGTCAAAGTGGCTGAGGTTGTACTGGAGTGACTTGGCATTGGCATTAAATGCTTCGATGTTCTCTTTGATTGTCGCTACGGCATTGACACTCTCTTCCCGGTTGTTCAAGGACAGAAGCGTGTTGCGTAGCTCCTGCGACGCATCGTGCATGTGGCGGGAGAGAAGTTCGAAGCTGTTGGTGGTATCTTCGATAATGGTTTTGTAGTTTTTGATGTATTGTTCATTGAGATCACGGATAAAATCGAGGCTGAAAGTTTCGCGAAGTGTTTGGATGATTTTCTGATCTTTGAGCTCAGCCTGGGCGTGTTCGTGTTTGACCAGCTCACTCTTCTTCCAAATCTTTTCGCCATAGATGGTTTCGAGTCTTTGGGTGCTCTGCTCGATCTTCGCCAAACCGCGACGCTCAAAAAAGATCCACCACAGTGAGAGAAAAATTCCGTAGATAGAAGCATAAAAGGCCGTACCGATACCGGAGAGGAGGATGGAAATCTCATGGTCGAGCTTGTCGCCGCTGCTGACAGTGAAATCGGGCATGCTCATCGCGATGGCAATAAACGTACCGAGAATTCCCAGCATGGGGAAGATGCTCGAAGCGACTTTGGCGTAGTTATCATCCCGGACATCCTTGAAATACTCTTCAGCGAAGTCGCGCACTTCGAGGGTCGACTTGGTCTTGCCCATGATGGTGAGAGCATTGGCTTTGAGCCCTTCCTGGAGCTGGTGCTCCATGATGGAGAAGTTTTTTCGGATTCTACAGGCTGCGTAGGATGCGTTGTGTCGGACAAAGAAGAGAAAAATTATGAATATCAAAGCAATGGTAATCAACGTATGTACCTCTACTTTGAACGGGAGGTATCCGAGGTATCCTGCAACCAGTGCTCCAACCAAAAGAAACGGGACGATAACAATCGCCAAAAAAATTCCGAAACATGAACCACCTGATTCCAATCCACTTTTTTGCATG
>JALVWV010000140.1 GCA_027023145.1 Campylobacteraceae bacterium
GTTTCCCAGAGTTGGGAGGATACAAGGATGCCTTCGCATTCTTCTTCCTCATTCTCGTCTTGTTGTTTCGCCCCACCGGTATCATGGGCGAAGACCTCGATCGCAGCAGATTTTAGGAGGATAGGATGCAAAAATTTATCACCAATACCCTGCTCTTGATCCTGGCCATTTATCTCATCTATTGGGCCAACAGCAACCTCGACAACTACACGCTCAGTATCCTCAACAACATCGGGATCTTTGCGATCCTCGCTCTGAGCTACAACCTCATCAACGGTGTCGCCGGACAATTCTCCCTCGAGCCCAACGGATTTGTCGCGATCGGAGCCTACATGGCGGCGCTTTTCCTCATCCCCTCTGAGACCAAAGTGGACATGTTCGCCCTCGTCGACCCTGCGCCGGTCGTCCTGCAAATGCACGCCAGCTTCCTCCCGGCACTGCTCATCGCCGGTGTGACCGCTTCCGTGATCGCTTTGTTGTTGAGTTTTCCGGTCTTCCGCGTTCGTGGAGATTATCTTGCGATTGTCACCCTGGGCTTTGGCTTTATCATCCGCATCTTTGCGATGAACAAACCTGCCTATACCAACGGAGCCATGGGACTTAATGATATTCCGGGTAATGCCAACTTCCTCTGGATCGGTATCATCGCTGTGATTACATTCGTCGTGATGCTGCACATCATCTATTCCCGTTTTGGTCGTGCCATGAAGGCCGTGCGTGATGACGAAGATGCCGCCATCGCCATGGGGGTCAACACCTTCTGGATCAAAACCTCGGCCTTTATGACCAGTGCCTTCTTTGAAGGGGTCGGTGGAGGATTGCTCGCATCCTTCCTGACCACCATCTCTCCCGATCAGTTCACGTTCCTGCTGACGTTCCAACTGCTCATCATCATCGTCCTCGGCGGCTTGGGCAGTATGAGTGGCACCCTACTGGCGACGATCCTTGTCATGGGAGGGATGGAGTGGCTACGCTTCCTCGACGACGACATGAATATCTTTGGCTACCACACCGGAGCCCATCCTGGGATGCGCATGGTCGTCTTCGCCATTCTCCTTATCATCATGATGCTGTTTGCCCGCAAAGGGCTCTTTGGAGACAAGGAGATCGGCGATACCGTCCGCAAACGCCTCGGCCGCCGCAAACAAAATGCAGGAGGTGACGCATGAGCCAACCAATCCTCACCATCCAGGATGTGACGATGCGTTTTGGCGGTGTCACCGCCATCGATAAACTCTCTTTTTCGGTACAGAAAGGGGAGATCTACGGTTTGATTGGCCCTAATGGTGCCGGGAAAACCACGATCTTCAACAACATCACCGGCAACTACATCCCTACCGAAGGGAAAATCCTCTTCGATGGTAAGGAGATTACCGGTACCAAGCCCAACAAAGTGGTCGATATCGGTATCGCACGGACGTTCCAAAACATCCGTCTCTTCAAGAGCATGAGTGTCCTAGAAAATGTCCTCATCGGCTACCACAACCGAATGCACTACAGCTATTTCGAAGCGATCTTCCGACTGCCCCGCTACTGGAGTCATGAGAAGCGGATCAAAGCTCAGGCAATGGAGCTCTTGGAAGAGTTTGGGATCGCTGATCTGGCTGACAACGAAGCGACAGCACTAAGCTATGGAAATCAACGTAAGGTCGAGATCGCCCGCGCCGTCGCCACCGATCCCAAGCTCCTCCTGCTCGATGAGCCCGCCGCTGGGATGAACCCCAGCGAAACCGAGGATCTCAGCAATATTATCCATAAAATCAAAAAAGATTTCGGTCTGACGATCCTCCTGATCGAGCACGACATGAAATTTGTCAACAACATGTGTGATCTGGTCACCGTGCTCGATTATGGAGAAAATATCTTCGTCGGCAAACCCGCCGATGCCATCGTCGACGAAAAAGTCATCACCGCCTATCTCGGGGAGTTCAAGCATGCTTAATATTCACAATCTCGAAGTGTACTACGGTGTCATCGCGGCCGTGCGTGGGATCGATATCCGCGTCGAAAAAGAGACCATCGTCACCCTCATTGGAGCCAACGGTGCTGGCAAGACCTCCACCCTTAATGCGATTGTCAATGCGATCAAAAAGCGGGGTGACGTGCGCTTTGGTGATCGGGATCTCTCCCGCGCCAAGACCCACAACATCGTCCGGGACGGCATCTCCCTCGTCCCCGAGGGGCGGCATGTGTTTATCAACCTCACCGTCGATGAAAACCTCCGCATGGGAGCGTTTAACAACGACGACCATTTCGAGCGCCTGAGGGATGAGATGTACGAGATGTTCCCCCGACTTGACGGCAAGCGGCAACAAATGGCCGGGACACTCAGCGGCGGCGAACAGCAGATGCTCGCCATTGCCCGTGCCCTCATGAGCAAGCCCAAACTCCTCATGCTGGATGAACCCAGCCTCGGTCTGGCTCCCAAGATCGTCGGCGAACTTTTCGAGATCATCACGGAGCTCAAGGAAAAGAAGGGGATCACCATCCTCCTTGTGGAGCAAAACGCCTTCGCAGCACTGGGGATCGCTGATTATGGCTACGTCCTCGAAAATGGATCGATCACCCTCGAGGGCAAAGGCTCTGAACTTCTCGGCAACGACGAGGTACGCAAAAAATACCTCGGCGGCTGACGCGTGAGCCACTCCCGCCTGATCGGGCATCTCTTTGCCTTTGTCACCATCGCCATCTGGAGTACGGCTTTTGTCGGTAACAAAGTACTTCTGGCGTACCTCACCCCCATCGAGATTATGCTGTATCGCTTTGCACTGGGCTACGTCGCTTTGCTTCT
>JALVWV010000141.1 GCA_027023145.1 Campylobacteraceae bacterium
ACGTTTGGCGGAGGTGCAGTTGCTACGATCATGGGCGGTATGGCTGCCGAGGCCACCAGCGGGGAGTTTAGCGAGGGAGCCTTGACGGCTATGGTGGTGTTTTTGTATAATGAGATAAATATCGCAGGAAATCAACAAGAGGTAAAGAAAGTGCGCCAATGGATCAAAAACATAAAAAAGCATCCAAAGTTTAAGAAAATGATAGAGAATTTGGAGGAAAGCAAAGATGTATATACTATTAAGTTTGATGACAAAGAGGCCTCTTTTTTAAGTGCAGGAGGAAAGTACGATGCTTCCAGCAGAACAGTATTTCTTCATCATGCCTACCTGAATGACAACCAAGATAAATTCTACTATTGGGCAGGAGGATTGTTTAATAGAAAAGCAATTTATTATAAAGGTGAAGTCGTATTGGTTCACGAGTTATTAGGTCATGGATATGATCATTATCTCGGAAAATTGGTTAGTGCTCATGCACCAAGATCAATAAGAGAGAACCCCACGATTATACAAACAAATAGTCCCGTTCCCTAAATTCGGGTCATAAATTCGGGAAACCGTTTCTCGATCTATGAGGCTGCCCAAACACAGGCGTGTGGTATACGATACGATACGATCCGGTCGCGTCTAGTACGGTGAATTTTAGACTTTAAGCGCCATATAATTATAAAACAAATACTATATACATAGATAAAAATAACAAAAAGGTATATTTATGCTTGAAGTAGGTGTATCGGAGGCTCAGAGTCGGTTTACGAAGCTTCTCTCCGAATCGGTGACAATCGTTGACAGAAAAACACATGCGAAGCGGGCGGTGATGCTGCCGTATGCTGTGTATGAAGAGCTCCTCAAAGCCCAGCGCAGACACAAAGTGTTTGAGCCGGATGATGAGTTGGATGCTTTTGTGGGGATATTGGCGGAGGGAGCTGTACCGGACGAGGATGAACGGTATCAGGCGATTGTGGAATGAGGATTTTTGTCGATACCAATGTCTTCCTCGATATTGCCCTGCGACGAGAGAGATATCGTGAAAGCCTGATCGTATTTAAGGCGATCAAAGAGGGTATTTTTGAAGGGGTCGTTGCCGATATTACGCTGCTGAATATCGATTATGTCTCCCGGAGAATGGAAGGGGATGTTCGTGACTTTTTGTCTGCAATTGAGCGGTATCACACCATTGTCGGAGTAGACAACCGTGTCATACGCGATGCACTTGCATTGGGGCATGATGATTTTGAGGATGCGGTGCAGTATCTGCTTGCCGGAGAGAGTCGATGCGATTGCATTGTTACCAATGATGCATCGTTTTACTCGGGAGAGATTGAGATCTTAAGCAGTGATGCATTTGTTGAGAAATATTTGTTGTAATCCGATGATCATTGTTTCAATTAGGAGGAGGGACTTCAGTCCCGTACAATACGGCTTTATTAAATCGTACGATCTTAACGGGGCTAAAGCCCCTACTCCTTGACCGTATACGTTTTCTTGTGTGAGAGCATGAGTCGAGTCATTTGACCACTTTGTGATATCCCATCACAAGTACCATCAAAACAATCCCAAGGAGATGCGTATTGGGGAGCCACTCGATCCAGCTTTCCCATCCGAAAACCGAGTCTTGTGCGAGCAGCAGAAAAGCGCTGACACCAAAGAGCAGCCGTTCGAGCAGGCGCATGGGGCGATCCCAGAAGCCTTCGACGGTGGCGGTGAACATCAAGATACCCGCCAAAGCGACGATGAAGACTTCGAACCGCTCCCCCCAGTTGCCTGAGACCAGTGGAGAGAAGGCAAAGAGCGCGGGGATGATGTAGAGTCCCTTGCCGAGTTTCCAAGCTTCGAGTCCGGTGCGCATGGGAGGTGTCCCGGCGATCCCGGCGGCGGCGAAGGCGGCGAGACAGACCGGGGGAGTGAGGTTGGAATCCTGTGAGAGCCAGAAGATGATGAGGTGCGCCGAGAGGAGGTACATCGTCATCTCCGGCACTGTCACACCCGCAGCGGCCAGAGCCGCCATCTCAGGGGAGAGCATGAGCCCCAGCAGTGCCGGAGCAGAGAGGACAGCCAGGACGATGTAACTGGCGGTGACGGGCAAGCCCATCCCGAGAAACAGCGAGGCGATGGCAACGAGGATGAGGGCGATCATCAGACTGTTGCCCGACCACTCCATGATGAGCTGGGAGAAGGTTACGCCGATGCCGGAGATGTTGATAATCCCGACAATGATGCCGACGGAGACAAGAAGGACGCCGGTGACGATCATGTTTTGTGTCCCCATGGCCAGCGCTTCGAGGATATCACGGGGGTACATCCGCTTACCTTTGGTCAGCCAGGAAGCGGCGATGATGGCGAGGATTGAGAACCCGGCGGCATACGTAGGGGTAAACCCTTTGATCAGCAGCACCATCAGCACCGTCAATGGGATGAAAAAGTGGGATCCCTCGCGGAGAATTGGCCATACTTTCCCCCCCTCTCCTGTGGCAGCGATGCCGTGCTTCTTGGCATGGATATGAATGTAGAACGAAATCGACGCGAAGTAGAGGATCGCGGGGAGGATAGAGACCAGCACGATGGTGGTAAATGCAATCTGCGTCATCTGTGCCATGACGAAAACTCCCGCCCCCATGATGGGGGGCATGATCTGACCGCCGGTGCTGGCGGCCGTCTCTACGGCGGCTGCGAAGATCGGTTTGAAGCCGTTTTTGACCATCATCGGGATGGTGATCGAGCCGGTGGAGACGGTGTTGGCAACCGCCGAACCGGAGATCGTCCCCATGAGTGCCGAGGAGAAGACCGCCA
>JALVWV010000142.1 GCA_027023145.1 Campylobacteraceae bacterium
GGATTACGAGCCCCATACGGCACTGTTTGCCGATGGAGAAGGGGATGCACTGTTACAGGAAATTATTTCGCTCTCGGCCGAACGTAGGGTACGGTATGTAGCGTGTGAAATGGGTTACGACCAGCGAGAGAAGATTTCAGCTTTTGTTAAAGAACTTGGGGTATATTCGGTGGAATTTTATGTCGATCTGGCCGGGCTGGATCGGGGGTTTGTTTTGGTTAGAAGTGAGAGGTGAGAAGTCTTCTCACCGGAAGTGGAGACTTTAGTCCCACCCGATGTCAAACTAAAGTGGTACCTTTTTGGTGAGGCTGAAGCCTTCACTTCCAGAGAGTGAGATATGGATTTCATGAAACAGAAAATAAACAAATTATAGAAAGGTTTTATATATGAAAAAAAATTTTCGGATCGCAACAATGGTCTATTTGATCTTCCTCGGAATGATGCTCGGAGCCGTCGTATATGCCGGGGCGGTAGTGGCTCCGGTGATGTTTGGGAGTGAGAAATGGCTCGGAAGCGAAGTGCTCAGCCGCTATCAGGAAGGACAGATCATGACGCAGAATTTTATCCGACTCGGGTACGGTCTGACGGTCATGATTCTTGCGGTGTTCCTCTACGAAGGGTACCGCTACAAAATGGGGGAGCATGACAAAGTGGTCACTTCGGTGACGTTGGTTGTTTTAGCGACGGCTGCGTTGTTCAACTACTATTATCTCCCCGATATTGTCTCGATGCAGTCGATGGGGGTTGAGGCAGTTCAGAGTGACGTTTTTGAGAGCCTTCACAAAGGAAGTGAGCTCGATGTCAAAGTGATGGCAGTAGCGATACTGGCGTTGATGGTACTGAATATGAGGAAAGCGTGCAGGTAAATTAAGCGAGGAATTAGGAATTAGGAGTGAGGAATTTTGGTATGCTTTTCTGCGAAAAGCTTTTAGTCAGAAAGGGGCTGGGATTTCAGTCCCACAATAACGAAATGCTTAACACGTAACCCTCAAAAAGGGGCTGGGACTTCAGTCCCACAAAAAGCGGAACGCTTAACGCTTAATTCGGAACACACAAAAGGAGAGATGATGGATGATGCGCGGCAGACACACCCGTTTGAACCGATAGTATTCTCCGATACCCAAACGTTGATTCTGGGATCGTTTCCGAGTATTCAGTCGGTCGAAAACAATTTCTATTACGCCCATCCGCGCAACCAATTCTGGTCGATTTTGTCGGCCATTACCGGATATCCAGCGGGAAACCGCGATCAGAAGATCTGGCTGCTGAAAGAATCAAAGCTTGGGGTATGGGATATGATCGCGGCATGTGTGCGGGACAATTCACTGGACAGCTCGCTGGAGGATGAGGTGGTCAATGATCTGCCCGCGCTGCTGGAGCGGTATCCTTCCATCAAACGGGTGGCGTTTACCGGGCGCAAAGCGGAGGCGCTCTGGAAGACTCATTTTGATTACATGGAAGTGGAGACACTCTATCTGCCGTCCCCATCACCAGCCTATGCAGCCATGTCGTTGGAGGCTAAAACAGCACAGTGGCGTGAGATCCTCGGACTGGATCGGAGGATCAGCTGATGGGTATGCTCGGGTGGATTTCACGGCTTTTGGGGCGGAGAGAGGCGCGTGTCTGGGCGATCGGGGACATTCAGGGGTGTCACGATGATTTGCAGGTCTTGCTGAAAAAGATCGATTTTAACCCCCGGCATGACCGTCTCTGGATCGCGGGGGATCTGGTCAACCGAGGCAAAGGATCGCTCGAGACGCTGGAGTATCTCCACTCCATCCGTGATCGCATCCACGTAGTGCTGGGCAATCATGACGTGACCCTGATCGCCGCCTATTACGGTCTCAAAAAATCCAATCCTACGATCGATCCGATTTTGGACTCTCCTCGTGCCAAAGAGCTCATCGATTGGCTCCGATCCCAGCCCTTCCTCCATCACGATCCCAAACTGGGCTACGCCATGGCGCATGCAGGAATCTCACCGATGTTTGACTGGGAGCAGGCGCAGACGTACGCCCGACGTGTCGAAGCAAGACTCCAGGGTGGTGAGGCCAAAGCGTGGCTGAAAAAGATGTTTCAAAAAGGGAAAGGTGTGTTTGATCCGGAAGGGGATGAGATCACCTTGGATCGTTACATCGTCAATAGCTACACCCGTATGCGCTTTTGTGATAAAAAAAGCGGTCGTCTCGACTACGATCAAAAAGGGGCTCCGACGAAAAAAACCGATAAAGCAGGTCTTGTTCCATGGTATAAATGCAAGCACCGGAAATCCCTCCCATACCGCATTGTCTTCGGTCACTGGTCAACTCTAGGATACGTCGAAAACAAAAAAGTCATCTGCCTCGATACCGGCTGTGTCTGGCAGGGGAAGATGACCGCCAAGCTCCTGGGCGGTGACGGCCGTGTCGTGCAGGTCAATTGCCCCGACGGTCTTGAGCCGGGGGAGGATGGTTGATGGTGGATGGCGATTGATGATTGGTGATTGGTGACGCGACTTCAGTCGCGTTTGGTGGATGATTCGTAGGGGCAGACCCATGTGTCTGCCCTCGGGTTGCACGTGCGGATGAGAGTTGTTTTTAATGAAAGATGAAAGATGAAAAATAATAATATGAGAAAGCGTCTGGCGACATGGAGCCGCTGATCAAATACACTACAATAGAAGCAATCCAGACCCTCCCCTTTTTTGCCCACAAAACTCTCCGCTCTATGACACCTCTTTTGCCTAGAAAACACGGTAATACGGTGATGCGTGTCGCGACGACGGATGGGTGTTATGC
>JALVWV010000143.1 GCA_027023145.1 Campylobacteraceae bacterium
GGTGTCTTGCGTGCTGAGTTTTTGCTGGGTGCGCCTGGCTTTGATAAACCGTCCGATGTTTTGCAGCGTAACAGGCTCCGAGAAAGAAGGAGAATCTATGGCTTTTACTTTTTTGCCTTTTGTCATGTATGTTCCTATAGTATAGCTATAGTTGCATTTTAGTGTCATAATAGCATATTTAGTATAAAAAAGCAAGTATAGTTGTATTTAGGGATAATCATGGGACGAAAATGCATAAAGTACAATTAGAGTTTTATTTTAAGTCAAAGTAACTTTATCTTCCTGCTGGTTTCATTTCGATGGAGTTGGCTTGGTAGAAAAATCAGTTTTTCCGATTTTTCTCATCGATGTCTCTTTGTCCAGCTCACCGTCTTTGTAGATTAAGATATTTGTTGCAAGAGATACATCACTTCACACACGCCACAGCCAACTTAGCCGCCAAACGTGCATTATTATAAACCAACTCAATATTGGAGCGCAAAGAATCCCCACCGGTCAACTCCTTGACCTTCGCCAACAAAAACGGGGTACTCTCCTTTCCGGTGATGCCCAGTCTGTCTGCTTCTTCTAGGGCTCTCTCTATCGCATCATTGATCGTATCATAATCCATTTCGAACGCTTTGGGGATAGGATTGGCGACGACGACACCGCCGTGCAGACCCAGATCCCATTTGACCTTGAGAGCTGCGGCGAGCGCTTCGGGGGTCTGGGCAGTGTAGTCGACACTGTGCCCGCTCTTTCGGGTATAAAATGCCGGAAGCTCTTCGGTCTGGTATCCGACCACCGGCACCCCCTTGGTCTCGAGATACTCCAGTGTCAGGGGGATATCGAGGATCGACTTGACACCTGCACACACCACCGCCACGTCGGTTCTCCCCAGCTCTTCCAGATCAGCAGAAATATCAAAGGAACGCTCCGCCCCCCGGTGTACCCCTCCGATCCCGCCGGTGGCAAATATCTTGATTCCGGCCAGATGGGCGATGATCATGGTGGAGGCCACCGTCGTAGCGCCGTCGAGTTGGTTGGCAACAATAAAGGGGATGTCCCTGCGGCTGGTTTTGACGACATCTTGACCCGCTTTGCCCAGCATGTCGATCTCTTCGTGTGTCAATCCAACCTTGAGCCTCCCCTGAACGATGGCGATCGTCGCAGGTGTCGCCCCACCCTCCCGGACGATCGTCTCGACTGTGAGCGCAGTCTCTACGTTTTTCGGATACGGCATCCCATGGGAGATGATCGTGGACTCCAGTGCCACGACCGGTTTGCCCTGTTCGAGTGCTTCTTGCACCTCGTTGCTGATATCGATATATTGTTCATAGGTCTGCATTGTGTTTCCTTCTGCTCTATAATTTTTGGTGAGTAAACTTCTGATCTTTTATCATCGTTTCGACAGCATGTGATGAAATATCGGGGTTGATGGTATCCTCCGAGAGTATCGCCATGCGTGAAGCGCCCATGGCGAACCGGACGGCATCTTCTACCCTCTTCTCTTCGCACAAACCATACACCAGACCCGCTGCGAAAGCATCCCCTGCTCCCGTGGCGCTGACCATATCAACCGGTGCAGAGGTGACAACCCCCTCTTCATCGCGTGTTGTATAATACACCCCCTCATCTCCCATCGTAATAAAACTATACTCAACACCCTGATCGATGAAGTATCTACCTGTTTTTTGCAGATCTTTCTCTGTGTGTATAGCGATACCCGACAAGACCTCTGCTTCGAGTTTGTTGGTCTTGATCGTATGAAAATGCCCCAGCAGGTGCTTTGCTTTTACCGCTTTGCTGGCTGAGACGGTATCCAGGATAAACGGAACATCGTAATGCGTCACGAGGTACTCCAGAACATCCGGGAGATTGGTATCGACGACACAAAAGCGTGCATTGTTGATGATCTCTGCATGCTGTTGTATGTATGCAATATCCAACCTGTTCAAGATATCCATGTGAGCAATCCCTACATGCATATCCCGTGTCTCATCCAGCACAGACAGATAGGTCGACGTCGGCTCATCGACGATCAGTGCATCCTCCATGTCCAGCCCGATGGCTCTGGCATGATCGAGCACCCGCTTGCCATGGACATCATCTCCCACCACACTCAAAAGTCTGGTCTCGATCCCCAGTCTGGCGAGGTTTTCTGCGATATTCCGACCGACACCCCCCAGTGACGTCTTGACCACACCCGGATTGGAATCTCCGAGGAGGAGTTTTTGGTTGGGGTGCCCCTCTATGTCGATGTTGGAACCCCCGATGACACAGATGTGGGAGTTACGGGGTGCATTTTTCAAACTTTACGCCTTTCGACTCAACAGTAGATAGCTGACCACACTGATACCGGCACTCCCCAGCACCATACTCATGACGACGATCTGATACCGGACTGCGACGGTCGGATCGACTCCGGAGAGGATTTGCCCCGTCATCATACCGGGCAAAGAGACAAGCCCGACGGCTAAAAATGAGTTGATCTGTGGGATGAGCGCCCCTCGGAAGGCTGTGGCTCTGGCTTCCTCGTATGGGCTGTGTTTGATCTCGTTTTCAAACCGCTCACTGGCCAGTGATATCGCATTCATGGCGTTGGCGTAAATCATTCCGGCGAGTGGGATGATAAATCGTGGCTGGTAGAGTGGCTCTAGATCGATTACGGCATAGAGTACCAAGAGTAAATTGATACTGCCGCCGATTAAAATAGAGATAAATATTTTAAAATAAGTTTGTACGCTTTTGTGCTGCACATTTCTCAGCGCGATCAGCGAGGAAACCAACACCATAAAAAGGACGATCAACAATCCTACTATGCTGTTTTGATTGTTGAAGATATATACCAGAAGGTAGCCGATCAGAAGCAGTTGCACCACCATTCTAAGCGTTGCCAGTGCTACCTCTCTGGCGTTGCCAATCCATCGGTAGTAAAAGTAGCCAACGACCCCAACGGGTATCAGCATAAAGATCAAGTGAGAAAATGCAATAATTTTCATAGGGGAAAATAAAGAAAAATCAGAAGAAGGGGCGATACCGCCGAAGCGGTATCTATGAAGAAGCGAAACTTACTTGGCAAGCTTGCTGATGTACTCACCGAGAGCTTTCATTTCCTCAGCGCTCATGTTGGCCTGACCTTTCATGACGCCACCCATACCGTGCTTGTTGAGAGTACCGGCTTTGTAGCCTTCGAGATCTTTGACGACAACGTCAGCAGCCAAGCCAGCAATTGGGTCAGATTTGCCGAGTGCTTTGGTTTTACCATCCGCTCCGTGACAACCGGCACATTTGGCGAACAGAGCCGCTCCGTCGGCCATAGCGATGCTTGTGGTGGCTACGAGTGCCAGCAATACGAGTTTTTTCATGTGTGTCTCCTTAAATTTTGATACGGCGTATTATAACACGCTATTGTGAATTTATCGTGAAAAATCAGAAATTTAGTGCAAATTTCCTTGAACAGTGTAACGTTTCCAGTAGATATCCAATGCTTCATCCAATGTTTTATCATCGATTTTCAAGGGTTTGGCCAATCCATGCGCATCGAGAAACGCCTCCCCCATCACCGAGCTGTCCCGACGGGGATGGCGCAGGAAATACTTGAGCCCTGCTTTCATATTCTCTTCGCCACTGTATACCAGAAGTGCATTCATAAATGCTTTACGCAGAGAGATTTTCTTTTCAACATGGCAGGTGACGCAGACACGATCGAAGGTGTCTTGTGCCGGGAGGGTTATGCTCAGAAGCAATACTGCTATCGATACGCGTAGGGTGTGCAATAGCACACCGCTATGATCGTGTTCCTTTATTTGGTCGGCTGAAGCCAACCCTACGTGTTTGGAATATCGCATGTGTTCTCCTTGTGTTCATCTACGCTGACGCGTTGAGTTGGACTTCAGTCCAACCCCCTGAATACGGGGCTGGGACTTCAGTCCCACAGATATAAGCTTTTCGAAGAAAAGCATACCAAAATTCCTAATTCCTAATTCCTAATTCCCATTTTGTCCAAAAGACAAAATGAACACCGTCCCCTCCCCTTCATTCGAGATAGCTTCAATCTCCATCCCATAGTGATCCACGATCCGCTTAACAATACTCAGACCAATTCCGAAGCCCCCTTCACTTTCGTTAAAACGTGTGTAGCGCTTGAAAATATGGGGCAGATCCTCCGGGGCGATCCCTATGCCGGTATCTGTGACCTCCAGTCGCCCCGGAGCGAGGCGCACACGGATCGTCCCGCTCCGGCGGTTGTATTTAATGGCGTTGGAAAGGAGGTTGTCCACGACCCGCTCGATGAGACGGCGGTCGGCAGTGAGGGTCGCCGGAGTGATGTCGGTCTCAAGCGTCAGCTTTTTCGACTGCATCAGGATCTCAAAAAACTCCAAACGGCTGCGGACAAGCACCTCCATATCCAGCACCGTGTCTTCGGTCTCCTTCTCCTGCTCGAGGGTGGCGAATTTGAGATCTTCGTAGAGGGTTGAGACGGTGCGAGCGGCGACATTGATCCGTCCGAGACGTCGGGCGTTGGCGTCGCTGATCCCTTCGGGGTCAATCGACTCGATGTTGGCAAGGATAGCACTCAGCGGGGTATTGAGCTCATGGGTGGTATCCTTGATAAACTGATCGAGCAGCAGGATCGAGTGGCGCATCGGACGAACAAAGAGGCGTGCGAGATAGAGCCCGATGAGCATCAGGAGCACCAGCGCCCCCAGACCATACCCCTCGATGGTGCGCAGCGTGGCGGCAAACCACTCGGTATCTTCTGGTACTTCGATAATGAGGTATTTGGCTCCGAGGTAGTAGTTGTCGAGAATTTTGACAAACTGAATCCGATCGCCGACCCGGTAAATCTCCTCTTCGAGATTGATATGGGGCTCGTGAAGGGTTGAGAATATCTTCACATACTCCAGATCATAAATCGCACTCTCGAAGCGATCATCCCGTGGATACATGGAGAGCTCCGGAAAATGGTCGTGAAGGGAGTGGAGCCGTTTGGCTTGATCGGTGGCGTACTCCATGAGCTTGATCCGATAGGCCGAGAACGCCAGCTTCTCCTGCGACTGGTAATAAAAATACCCCACCAGCCCGATCAGGAGCATCACCAGCAGGGTATAGACTCCGAGGAAGCGAAAAAGGCTCTTGCGCTCAGAGCGCAGAAACGTATTTGTAGCCCTGCTTTTTGATGCTGACAATACGGTCCTTTCCGATCAGTTTGCGCAAGTTTTTGATGTAAGTGCGCAGTGACGTGTCGCTGGGCTCCTCTTCATAATCCCAAAGCACTTTAAAAATCCGCTCATGGGCGATCACCTCATCCGGATGCTTCATGAAAAGCTTGAGCAGTTTCCCCTCTTTGACTCCCAGCTGGATCGTCTGCTCCCCATCGATAAGCGCTCCGTTTTTGATGTCATACCGAAGGGTATCGGTGATGGCAATCTCCTCGATTTTCTCGTGGTAGAAACTCCGCTTGATGAGAGTCTCGACCCGGATGAGGAGTTCCTTGAGGGCAAAGGGCTTGCGGATGTAGTCGTCCCCGCCGCTGGCAAACCCCTCTTCGAGATCTTCGACACTGTTCAGCGAAGTGATGTAGATCGCCGGAGCCACTACCCCTTCCTCTCTGGCCTCTTTGAGGAGCTCAAACCCATTCATCCCCGGCACATTGACATCGAGCAGCAGCAGGTCATACCGCTTCTCGTAGAGCAAATCCTGCGCCTCATCCCCATCGTACGCAGCATCGACCGTGTAGCCATGCTCCTGGAGGTAGTCGACAATGGTTTCGTTGAGATTGGCATCGTCTTCGAGAAGGAAAAGGTGGGGGGTTGCCATGGGTGCTCACTTTGGTATATAATGTAGGGGTATTATAGGGAAAGTTTTGTTAGAGACATTATTGGGGATTAGGAATTAGGAGTGAGGAATTAGGAATTTAGGTTTGCGTTGCGTTGCAACGCTTTTTGTAAGGGGAATGCGACTTCAGTCATATAAGTGGGGCTAAAGCCCCAAGCCTCTGATAAACGTTTTGCAAAGCAAAACATACCAAAACTCCTAATCCATAATTCCTAATTCCTAATTCTTCCGTATTGCCTGCTCAATCCATCCCCTCAACTGCGCCTCCGGCAGCGCCCCGCTCACCCGATCCACCTCACGGCCGTTTTTGAACACAATGGTGGTAGGGATGCTTCGAATGCCATACTGGGAAGCGATCTGCGGTGCCGTTTCGGTGTTGAGCTTGATAAATTGTGCTTTGAGTGGCATCGAGGCAGCGACACTTGTAAAAGCCGGTGCCATCATCTTGCACGGTCCGCACCACTCCGCCCAGAAATCAACAACCACCGGCAGATCCGAGCCGCCGACAAACTGTGAAAACTTCTGCGCATCGACATCAACCGGATGGGTATCGAGCAGGGAGCGTTTACAATGACCGCAGTTGGCTTTGGTGTAGCTCTCTTTGGCCGGGATACGGTTGATCTTGCCGCAATGGGGGCAGGTAACATTAATGGTTGACATGGGATTCTCCTTGGTTTTTGGCGTATTGTAGCCAAACAGAAGAGGAAAACTTTCTACTTAGGTTGCATTTTGTTTTTTGCGTTGTGGTTTTTCACTCTCGTGCCATATCTCCCGATATGGCACGCATACAGCTAAATCGGTCAGCGGGGTCAGGTGATTCATGATGCATCGTTGCGACGCATCACAAATCACCAGACCCCTGTCACCCCTCTAATTTCTACCTTCTAATTTCTAATTTTTCTAATGTAATCTCCTCCTGCGGCACCGCCAGCTCGAGTTTTGAATCTCTTACGATCTCGATAATTCGTTTGAGCACATCTTGTTTGACACTGAGCCATTTTTCCCAGTGTACCGACTCTGAAAAGGCATAGATGAGGAGATTCATCGAGTACGTATCGATCGTATCGAGGTAAACCAGTAGGGTCTTTTTGACCCCGTATTTATCCTCGATATTGAAAAGCCCCGTCTCAAACGTCCGTTTGTTCTGGATCAAATGGCGCAGGCGGGTGTCGTTGACGATATCCGGATGGCGCTCGAGCATATTTCGGATCGCTTCAAGTACTCGGCTGAGCTCGGTCGTATCGTATGTGTATTTCAGGCGGAGATTGAATTTGATCCGTCGTCCGACGAGCCGAGCCGACCAGTTATGGATCGCACTGTTGGCCAGACGAGAGTTGGGGATCGTCACAAGGGCGTTGTCGAAGGTGCGGACGCGGGTCGCTGCCAGACCAATCTCCACGACGAACCCCTCCACATCCTTCGTCTCGATCCAGTCGCCGAGGCTGAATGCCTGCTCACTCACGAGGCGGATCGAGTCGAAGAAATTGGTCAGTGTATCTTTGGCCGTAAAGCCGATCAGCACCCCGCCGATCCCCAGAGATGTGATCAATCCTGTCAGATCAACCCCCATCCGAGCCAATACCATCAGCACGATCACCGCTCCGATGATGATCTTGATGATGTTGAGGAAGAGATTGAAAAACTCCTTGCGCACTTTTTCCTGACGGTTGATCCGGATTGAGAGGGACGTGTAGAGGAAAAATTTCGCCACTTCATAGACCCACCAAGCGATCAAGAGTGTGCTGAACAGGCTGAAGACAAACGCCACCTGATCCCCGGACACAAACAAAAGGATCACATGACGGAGCAAGAAGAGGTACACCCAATACCGCATGGGACGCACCAGTTTCTCATAGCGGCGAAAAAGTAAACGATACAAAAGATGTTTGCGTCGCAGGTACAAAGCCAGCTTGACCGTCGTACGCAGAGGATACCGAAAAAGAAAACGGAGCAGCAGCAGCAAAAGCAACAACCCCGCCGCGACGACCACGTGCCCCGGTGTTGTGTGTAACGCTACGACGAAATGCAACAGCCCCTCGGGCAATTGTTGATTGATATATGCGATAAAATGTTCCATGAAATGCATTGTATCAAAATAACATTATTACTGCCCTATCCCTTACTACAACTTCTCTATAACTATTCTTAGAGAATTGAACAATTTTGAAGTTTTCTCTAAAGGTTAATAGAGTATGATTTTGTGTTGCATCTTGACAGAGATCAATCCACCGTGGATTGTTGCTCTTGCAGATTCAAACACAACCATCCCCCCTACTCACAAGGAGAGTAACATGACTAAATTGACCAAATCCATCCTGACAGCTTCCGTACTGTTCAGCGGCTCCGCGTTTGCGGCTCAGTTCATCACCATCGGTACCGGTGGTGTCACCGGCACCTACTACCCCACCGGTGGTGCGATCTGCCGTATGATGAACAAAGAGAAGAAAAAAACCGGCATCCGCTGCTCCGTCGAGTCTACCGGTGGTTCTGTCTACAACGTCAACACCATCAATGCCAACGAGCTGGACTTCGGTATCGCTCAGAGTGATACCGCCTACCAGGCATTCCACGGTGAAGGAAAATTCAAGGGCAAAGCGATCAAAGGACTCCGCTCCGTCATCGCCATCTACCCTGAGCTCCTCGCGTTCGTCGTCAGCAAGGACAGCGGCATCAAAAAGCTCACCGATATCAAAGGGAAAAAAGTCAACATCGACGTCGCTGGTTCCGGCACCCGTATGACCACCGAAATCGTCCTCAAGGCCTTCGGCATCAAACTCTCCGATCTGGCTCTGGCCAATGAGCTCAAGTCTTCCGAAGGACCTACCATGCTCAAAGACCACAAAATCGATGGTTACTTTGGTGTCTTCGGTCACCCCACCGCCAACATCAAAGATGCCGCCAACTCGGTTGACATTGATCTCGTACCCATCGACGGCAAGCCCATCGACGATCTCGTAGCCAAGTACTCCTACTATGCCAAAGGGGTCATCTCCGGTACCTTCTACAAAGGGGTCAAGCACGACACACCGAGCATCGGAGTCAAAGCGGTTCTCTGTACCAAGAATACCATCGATGACAAAGTGGTCTATGCTCTGACCAAGACCATCCTTGACAACTTTGAGGCGTTCAAAAAACTGCACCCTGCTTACAAGACCATCACCAAGAAGTCTTTGCTCGACGGTCTGGCCGTACCTCAGCATCCCGGCGCAGTCAAAGCGTTCAAAGAAGCTGGCCTTTTGTAAGGAGAACTTTTACCCCAATGTCTAAAGGCTGACTCATGAAAGAAAATACCACCAATCTGGATATCCCTGTGATCGATCCGGATGAAGAAGAGAAGCTGATAGAACAATTCGAGGGTCAACGCACCCTCGAAGAGGGGACGTGGCAACATCGCCTGATCGTTGTCATCGCCTTCCTCTGGTCTGCTTTTCAAATCTACGTCGTTATCCACCCTATCAACAGCGTCTTTGTCCGCTCTTTTCACCTCTCGTTTGCTCTGGCTTTGGCGTTTGCCATGTATCCCATGTTTAAATCCCCCAAAACCATGACCACCATCCCTTGGTACAACTTCCTCATCGCACCTGCTGCGATCGCGACGGCACTCTATATTGTCTTTGCCTATGATGCCCTCAACGCTCGCAGCGGGGCATGGGAACCTCTTGATGTCATCATGGGACTCGCAGGTCTCTTCTTCCTTCTCAAAGCAGCACGACGTTCACTTGGGCTGGCATTGCCAGTGATTGCTGTGGTTTTCCTGATGTACGATTATCTCGGCCCCTATATGCCTGATCTCATCGCACACAAGGGGGCAAGCATCAACAAAATCGTCGGACAAATGTATCTCACAACTGAAGGGATCTTCGGTGTGCCGCTTGGGGTGAGTGCGAGCTTCGTCTTCCTCTTTGTCCTGTTTGGCGCCCTGCTCGACCGTGCCGGTGCAGGTGAATACTTCATCAACATCGCCTACAACCTGCTCGGCAAGTATGATGGAGGACCCGCCAAAGCATCCGTTGCCGCATCAGGGCTCATGGGGATCATCTCCGGAAGTTCCATCGCCAACACCGTCACCACCGGAACGTTTACCATCCCACTGATGAAACGCCTCGGCTTCCCAGCCCACAAAGCTGGTGCGGTCGAAGTCGCTTCATCCGTCAACGGTCAGCTCATGCCGCCCATTATGGGGGCAGCGGCCTTCATCATCGCCGAATTCCTCGGACTGAGCTACACCGAAGTGGTCAAAGCAGCTTTTGTCCCGGCATTTACCAGTTATTTCGCCCTCTTTTACATCGTCCACCTTGAGGCGCGAAAACTGGGGATCAAAGGGGAAGATCCAAGTAATCTCCAGAAGGTCTACCCAATCTTTATCAAAGGGATCCACTTCATCGTGCCGATCTTTTACCTTATCTACACCCTTTTGATCCTCAAAGAGTCGGCACAATCGGCTGCGTTTAATGCCATCGTGCTCATGATGCTGATCATGGTGACTCAGCACCCTTTCAAAGCGATGATCACCAAAGAGCCTCTTACGGTTGATGTTTGGCTACAAGGGTTCAAAGATATCGCTAATGGCATGGTCAATGGCGCCAAAAACATGGTGCCCATCGCTATCGCTACTGGCGTTGCCGGGATCGTCGTCGGCTCGGTCACCCTGACCGGAATCGGCTTGATCCTCGCGGATGTCATCGATCAACTCTCCAACGGAAACATCATTCTCGTCCTTGTCCTCACTGCCGTCGTCTCCTTGATCCTCGGAATGGGACTGCCCACCACAGCCAACTACATCGTCATGGCAGCCCTGACCGCTCCGGTCATCATGCAGTTGGCAGCTGACAACGGGTACATCATCCCAGCGATTGCGGCGCACATGTTTGTGTTTTATTTCGGAATACTAGCGGACGATACGCCACCCGTAGGGATGGCAGCCTATGCCGCCGCCGGGATCGCCAAAGCCGATCCAATCAAAACCGGTCTCCAGGGATTCATGTACGACATCCGTACGGCGATCCTCCCCTTCATGTTCTTCTTCAACAACAAGCTGTTGCTGATCGAGAGTGTCAATGTCGATGATCCCAACGATCCGGCAGGCTGGGTATGGATCACCAATCCACTGGAAATCCTCGGCATCTTTGCGTTTGCTGTCATGGGTATGTTTGCCTTCACCTCTGCCGTGCAGGGCTTCTACCTCACCAAGGTCAATATCCTGGAGCGTATCTTGTTCCTCATCATTATCCCATTTGCCTTCTTGCCCGATCTCATGGCCAGCAAACTGCATTTGGGATCCTACCTCATCTCATGGGCCATTGCGGCGGGGATCTATATCCTCATTTATGCCATGCAAAAAGCCCGCATCTCTAAACACGGGCACTATGTCCCGACAAAAGTTGGTTTCCATTAAACCGATTTTTCCCACACCTCTCCGGTGTGGGGACTTGGTCGGCTGAAGCCAACCCTACGAAGATCGTTCCAAAATTCCAGACAGAATATCCTACAGAGCCACTTGCAAATTTCCTCGTGCCATATCTCCCGATATGGCACGACCCCTGACAAACTCGATATGGTGGATCGATTCCATATCAGGAAAGACTGCGAAAAAACTCAGGAATTTTGGAGCAGGGACTTCAGTCCCGTACAATGAATCCCCATAAAATGGCGCCATTTTAACGGGGCTAAAGCCCCTACTCCTTAAAAGTGCGTGTTCTTTCACAGTCTCAGGAGATATGGAACCAGTGAGCAGAATAGAAAGAGGTATTATATTGTAAGGTTGGCTTCAGCCGACCATCTACTATTCTATCCCACGAAAAAACGTGAGACAGGAAAAGAAAAGGGAGGGGAAAAGAGACGCGCAATCAGTCCATTTGCTTGCGCAGGAAAGTAGGAACGTCGAG
>JALVWV010000144.1 GCA_027023145.1 Campylobacteraceae bacterium
GGTGTTGACACAGTTGACACTCCGTCCAAAGTGGTCGTCGATTACTCCAGCCCCAATATGGCCAAGCAGATGCACGTGGGACATTTGCGTTCCAGCATTATCGGTGATACACTGGCCAATCTGTTTGCCTTCCTCGGTGATGAGGTGATTCGTCAGAACCACATTGGAGACTGGGGGACGCAGTTTGGGATGTTGATCGCTTATCTCGAAGAGATGGGCGAAGACGGCAGAGGGAGTCTGAGTGATCTCGAGCAGTTTTACAAGGATGCCAAAGGGCGCTTCGACGCCGATAAAGCTTTTGCCGACAAGTCAAGAGAATATGTTGTCAAGCTTCAGGGGGGCGATGTCCACTGCCTCCATCTGTGGGAAAACTTCATTGACAAGTCCCTCGGACACTGTGAAGAGGTCTACAGTAAACTCGGTGTCAACCTCACGCGTGAAGATGTCCGTGCTGAGAGCAGTTACAACGACGAGCTGGCCGGGATAGTCACCGCATTGGATGACAAGGGGTTGTTGACACTCAGCGACGGGGCGCAGTGTGTCTTTCTAGAAGGGGATGAACACCCCTTTATCGTTCAAAAAAGTGACGGAGGCTACCTCTATGCCACTACCGACCTAGCGGCAATCCGCCACCGGGTACACACTCTTGGGGCCGATCGGATCAGCTACGTCGTTGATGCCAGACAAGCAGGGCACTTCCGTCAACTCTTTGCCGTGGCACGACAGGCAGGTTTTGCCAAGCCTGATACCCGGCTCGAGCACGTCTCCTTCGGGATGATGCTGGACAAGTCGGGTCGACCGTTCAAAACCCGCGACGGCGGCACCGTCAAGCTGATTGATCTGCTCGAAGAGGCGGTGATCCACGCCAAAGAGGCGATCACAAGCCGTGAGGATTATTCGGACGAGGAGCTTGAACGCATCGCCGAGATCGTCGGGATCGGCGCGGTCAAGTATGCCGATCTCTCGATCCATCGTGACTCCAATTACATCTTTGACTGGGACAAGATGCTTAGCTTTGAGGGGAACACATCGCTCTATCTTCAGTATGCTTATGCACGGATCCAGTCGATTCTACGCCGGCACGAGGGGGAGGTGAGTGGTGCGATCACGCTGACGACCGATCCAGAGCGGGCGTTGGCACTCAAACTGCTTCAGCTTGAGGATATGCTCCACCGCGCCGCAGCTGAATCGCTCCCCCACTACATCACCACCTATCTCTATGAGTTGGCTACCCTGTTTATGAAATTTTACGAGACGAGCCCCATCCTCAAGGATGATGTTGATGAGACGACACGCCAGAGTCGCCTCCAACTCTCCATATTGACGGCTGAGACGATCCGGCAGGGGCTGGGGCTGCTGGGGATCGGCGTACTCGATCGATTATAGGAGGGCAAAAATGAAACATGTATGTTTCTCTTGCCAAAGGCAAAGCTTTAGTGAGAGGAATTTTCAAAGAGCTTTGCTTCTTGAAAAGGAGACAAGAGAATGAAAGGGAAGATTATTCTCTGGCTGGCGATAACCTTGGTGGCCATCGGCTGGGACTACTACCGCCACCGTAATCTTAGGAAAACTCTGATTGCCTCCGGGACGTTTGCCTGGATCGCCACGGCCGCGACGCTGGGGATCACCATGCGCCCGATCCTGCCGCTTTTTGCAGCGCATTATTTGACGATTCTTTTTGCCTGGGCAGCTCTGTTGTGGTATCTTTGGCAGGACAGATATCTGTGGTGGGTATTTGCGTTGCCGGTATTGACGATGGTGACTTTTTTGGGACTTAACTTTTTGGAGGGGTCTCGGTACGAGTGAGGGGGTTATTTCCCAAGATAATCAATTAAATCCTGCACGTCAATTCGCAGTTCATTGAGTATGCCGTTGAGTAAACCCCGCTTAAGAATATTTTTTCCATGAACCGGAATGGTAATAGCACGACCATCGGGATGTTTGTAACGATGGTGTGAGCCTTTTTGCCGCACAAATTCAAACCCTTTGCTTCGTAGAAATTTGATTAAATCTTTGGCACTAATAACTGGCAGTGGCGGCATGACGATTGATATCCATTTCCCAAATACCGAAAACAGGATTGCGAGGCACTGCGGGATCTTCTTCACTCACTTCAATGGCTTCGATAATATTTTTTTTGAGCTCATCGAGTGTGTCAGCCTGCGTATAGCACCCTTTGAGCGCCGGTACGTAAGCGATGTATCCACCATCAAGTATATCTTCTTCGACGACGACAGAATATTTCATGGGATGACTCCTTTGGGAGGAATTATACCATTTTTTTCTCTCCCATGCATTTTCATCTTGTCAAGCTCTTCAGTCCGTCCTTCGTCGTCTCCTTGACTTTTTTGAGCAATGCTCTGATCTCAAGCTTCAGAGGATTGAGATAAACCATATTTTCCATTTTGGCTAATATAATGCATATTTTAAGGTTATTCAAAAACACTATCGGATAGAATTATCCGTGTCGGATAATAGGTGGTCATTGTGACCTGGGGAATTACAATAGTTCAAAGGAGAACAAATGAAACGTTTCGTAGCAGTTGTGTTGGCGGCGATGATGTTTTTGAGTACATCGGCTTTTGCTTCAGAGAGTTTGAAGTATGATATGGGGAGTGTGTTGCAGCAGCGTGTGAAGCACCTGAACACCCTGCAAATCAAGCGCCTCAAGCGTGCCGTGAAGCACCATGATCTGGCGACTGTCCAGGCGATGCTCAATCTCAATAAGCAGGATATCAAGAAGCTTAACCGTCTCGGCAAGCAGAAGATGAT
>JALVWV010000145.1 GCA_027023145.1 Campylobacteraceae bacterium
AGCATTGTCACCACGACAACCGCATACATCTGCCATCCCTGCCCGTCAAAAAACTTGAACTGCGCCATCGCAATCACAATTGCCAATCCGTTAACGAACCCGTAGATTGCCGGCAAAGGCACCAATCGGATGAACTTCCCCAGCCGAAGCAGTCCGAAAGCCACTTGAATTGCCCCGGTGAGGATGGTCGCGAGGAAAATATAATCCAGTACCCCCATCGCCAGCGCATCACCGCTGAGTCCCTCGGATTTGAGATGGGCATTGGCTGCCACGGCCAGCCCTACAAGCACCACCGCCACCGAGCCAGTCGCCCCGCTGATCATCCCTGGCTTGCCCCCTAGCAGTGCCGTAACAGCCCCAAGGATAAACGCAGCATACAGCCCCACAATCGGACTGATCCCAACGATAAAAGAGAAGGCAATCGCCTCGGGCACAAGCGCCACAGCCACAACGAGGCCGGAGAGGATATCGTTTTTGATAGTGTCAGTTTTGTAGTTTGAGAGTTTAAACACAGAAGTCCTTGAAAGTATGGGCGAAATACTATCATAATTAGTGTATAATCTTGTTAGTATATCTTTGACATTATTGTGTTAAAATCTACATTATAATAAAATCTACAATAAAAGGTGGTTCTGTGCAGTTTACAGTGTTTCTTACTCCTTATACTTTTCTTCTCGGGGGTCTTAGTCTGATCGCAGCAATCCTGCTCTACCTTTATATCCAGTCTTGGATGAAAAAAAAGCGCTTCAAAGATCTCAACAACAAAGTCAAGGTTTACAATGAATCGATTGAAGCGCATGGTGGCGGGGGAGTTTTGATCCTCTCAGACGAGAACGATGTGTTGTTTGCCAATCAAGAGTTTGCCGACTATTTTGGCATCAAGGATACTGAAGTGACCAAGAGCTTCCTGAGTGAGATTCAACTGACAAGTATCCCCAATCCATCAGAATCCATCGGTTTCCTTGATGCCGTGAATCAGCGCACATACATCGACGATGTCCAGATGCCCAAGATGCAACAACCTGCTCCGATGAAAATCAGCATCAACCACTTCCAGAATCCCGGAGACAAGCGTGTCTCTTGGCGCGTTATTGTGATGCACGATCTGAGTGAATATTATCGCCTCCAAAAACAGTTTCAAAAAACTCAATCGTATAACGATCTTTTGACCGATCTCCCCATCCAGGGGCAGCTGGTCAGTGATCTTCTCGATGCCAACCTTCGCTCCAACATCCAGGGAACGTCGATCATCCTCGCATTTTTTGGGATCAAACACTTCGCAATGCAACAAACAACGCTCGGCTACACTAGGACAAACACCATGATCCAGCACACCGCAAACGTCCTGAAGGAGATGATGAAAAATGACGAAAAACTCTACTATCGTGGTCGAGGTGATTTTGCGATTTTGATCGCAGACTCGCACAACCCAGACGGTGATATTCTCGCCATCAAAGAACGAATAGGCTCCCTGCATGGTGCTTTGCTCGTCAAAGGAATAGACGCGGACTTCTCTCAGGCCATTATGCACCTCAAGCAGGACAAGCGCTCCCCGGATGCCCTTATAGATCGATGCTATGAGATGCAACTCGAATCCGAATGGTCCAACAAATCACTTCTGGAGGAAACAGATGATGCACATGTCTACAAATCCAATATCGCCCAAACTGCGTCTAACAACCAAGCCGGAAATGGGGGCTTAACTAAGCAAATGCACTTTACCCGTACTGATTTTGCCAATGCCATTCAACGCAAAGAATTTTTCTCGTTTTACCAACCTATCTTTGAGCTGGAAAGCGATCGCCTCATTGGAGCCGAGTATCTCATGCGATGGAATCATCCCAAGTTTGGTTTGCTCAGTGCTTCCAAATTTCTCGACAAAGCGGTCGCACTCAACATGCTTACTGAAATCACCGACTATCTCCTCGAAAATGTTTTTTCTCACAAATCCTCTTGGGATATTTTTGGGGTCGATGACTTTAACCTGAGTATCAACTTTGCCCTGCCCGAACTCCGAGTCGCCAATTTTGCAGAAAAGCTCGAGCGCAAACTCAATGAACACGCCATCGATGCTGAGACGGTCACCATCGATATTTCCGAGAAGCTTCTCAGTGAGGATATCGGTGCCTTACAAGAGGAAGTAGCTATCCTGAAAAAGCTTGGTGTTCAGATCGCCCTGGACAGCTTTGGTGAAGGGTTTACCCACCTGCGCCTCCTCGAAGAACTCCCTTTTGATACCATCAAAATAGATCGCTCCCTGATCCAGGGCATCGAGATCAACCCCGACAAGCGCAAGCTTGTCTCCGCTATTATCGCCATGGGGAAAGTACTCGGTGTCACCGTCGGAGCCACGCACATCGACAGTGACTCGGTGCGGAAAACCCTCACGCGACTGGGGTGTGATTATGGACAGGGGTATTATTTCAGCAAGGCGATACCATTTTTTGAAATGTTCAATTTTATTCAGGCATACCGAGAAAGGGGATTTGATCCTACTCAGGTCAAGATAGAATAATAACTCAGTGTACTTTTCCCGAAACGCTTCTGTTTTTTCCGGCTCAGCGCCCCAATCGTCTCGGGAAGTGTGAGCCGACTCATGTGCTCGATGATGACCCTTTTGCAAAGAGACACATCTATCTGCTTGATGAGATCTATCGTCTTGTCATACATATCCTCCATCCCCTCCCGGGTCGAAAAGGGGGGATCAAAATAAAAATATCCCGGCACCCCCTCT
>JALVWV010000146.1 GCA_027023145.1 Campylobacteraceae bacterium
TTCTTTCTCGTCGAGTGCCCTGGCTTCGTGAAGCTCTCCATCGGTCAGGATCGTCTGAAATGCCAGCAAAAGGTTGCCGTAATGGGAGGAGAGGAGATGGCGGTAGATGTTCATCTGAAAGTCGGTCACCCTCTCGAGATTTTTGCTCCGGTTCCCCTCAGCGATGCTTCCGCTTTTGTAGTCAATCACGAGGGTATGGGTCGCATCTTGATCGATCCGGTCGATGCGCCCTTTGAAGCGCAGACCATGGATCGTGCCGGCAAATTCCCGCTCCCGCTCCGCCACGCGCCATCCGGCACGGAAGTGTTTGATCTGCTGGGCGATAAAGGGTTCGAGTTTTTGTCTCCAAAGGACTTTGAAATAGGCGATTTTCGGTGTCTCATCGGGAAGGAGCTCATCCATGAGACGGTGGAGGGTTTGGCGCAATGCTTCGGGGGTTTCGAAGTGATCTGTGTCGCGGTAGAGATGATCGAGCAGCGTGTGGAGGAATGCCCCTTCGTTAAACTCGGGGTCGGGCTTGGGTTTGATCCCTCGGATGTATTGGTAATAGTAGCGTCGCTTGCAGCCAAGCCATGTTTTAAGCCGGGAAGCTGACCATATCTGCGCCATAGGATCAAACGATTCGACTACTGGATCGGACTCGGGCACGAGACGTGAAGGCTGGTCGTACAATAGTCCCAATGGGGTCGGAGCCGGTGATCCGCTCTCAATTCCCAGCTCGTAGAGGAATTTCGACGGCAGACGATCATCGGCCGTGGCATAGAGGATCACCGCTTCACGTGCCTGGGAGAGGAGGCGGTGGTAATAGTATTTCTGAAGCGCTTCACGGTCGCTGCGGGTGGGCAGGTCGGCGAAGGCACGTACTTGGGAGTTGAGAAACTGATCCTTGGCCGTGGTGGCCGGGACGATGCCGTCGTTGAAATCGACGATCACTACCCCTTCGTATGCTACCCCGCGTGTCTCGAGCACACCCATCACCGTGATCATCCCACCCCGCAGGTCGTCGATCCGGATGGTGGAGAGCTTCTGCATCCACAGCGAGAGCCATCCAGCCATTGGGAGCCGTTCATCAGGAAAGAGGCGCAACATCTCTTCGGTTGCCTCCGACACACGGGCGATCCGCAGAGGGTCGTTTTCGCTCAGATCCAGTATCGAGAGCCGATCAAAAAACTCACGGATGTTCACCGTCCCTTC
Source organism: Campylobacteraceae bacterium (assembly GCA_027023145.1). Lineage (GTDB taxonomy): Bacteria > Campylobacterota > Campylobacteria > Campylobacterales > Sulfurovaceae > S017-3. The sequence continues at coordinate 1,195 of JALVWV010000146.1, forward strand.
CTTGGGTATTTTCTCCAAAACTTCCTCAGTAATCCCATACCGCTCCAGCCGCTCGGCGGTCTTCCCATCCGGAAGTCTCCAATGCTCGGCCAGAGCGGAGAGTACTTTGTAGTTGCGCCCGTGTGCGTAATCAAACCCCATGGCAAAGTTGAGGTTATTGAGCCGATCATACAGACGAAAAGACTCCTTGAAGCTCTCATCGGGCAGGATCAGGGCGATCCGCTCCGGCGCGATTCCGCGTGAAACCATCCCCTCGATCTGCACCATTGCTTCGGCGATCTGTTCGAAGCGTTCGGAGACGGCATGGACGGCAGCAGAAACAGACGTGTGTTTGGACGGAGTGTGGCTATTGGTTTTGCGGGTCAGGTTGATCTCATTCTCGGCATGGGGAGCCAACGTAATCCCCCGTGCAGCCAATCGTGTCTCCATCTTGCCGCTGAAAGGGCTCGTAGTATAGTGAAGGATCACCTCGGTGTGCGCGGCAACCCGATCGAGCAGTTCCAGCTCAAACCGACTCAAAAGTCCCTCCAGGAAAATCTCGATCCGCTCAAACTGCGCGACAAACCCTTCGTTGAGCCGGTACTGCTCGGGGATAAACATCCGGTCGGTCAATCCGCGAGCCTCCAGCAACACACGATACCGCTCCTTGAGCTGAGCAAGAATCGTCAAATGCTCCCCAAACTCCGCATATGCATCCGCCTCGGCCAATCGGTCAAATCCGACCCCTTCCTGGGAGAGCTCCTCGAAAAACCGAAACAGGCCATCACTGCGGACAAGAAACTTCACCAACCCCCGGTCAACCTTGAACACCTCAAACGCCTCAAAATCAGCCGCCTCCTGCAACAACAGCACCCGCTGCAACGGATCGATCATGGCCCTGTCACCCAGCATCACCGCCTGCTGCTCAAACGCATCCATCCGCATAAACGTCGGCACAAGCGTATCGCTGCTCTGCCACTGCAATTGTGCAGCACGAATAGCACGGGATGTGGGGTAGATATGGAGTGTTTTCATAAAAGAAGTATAGCGTGTTGGAGGTGTATATTACGTGTTACACAATGAAAAAAACGTAGGTCGGGGTCCCCTGACCCCGACACAGACCGGATAAATAAAACGTGAAAACCTCCTCGTAGGTAATTGTCGGGGTAGGGGTACCCCGACCTACGCGGTGGATAATTTTTTGTGGGAATGTATCTCTACCTTTACGGCTGAAGAAACGCTTCCTGATCTAAAAATCCAACAGCATCTCCGATTTGAGCGCGCAGCTTCAAGAGATAACGGCCGGGATTTTTGAGCGTAACTTTTGGCGTGGAGTATGTCCCGTTATCACATTTGAGATTTTGGAACGTTTGATCCTCGGCTCCTGTTTGAGGACGGGTGATCAAGAGCGTTACATTAGCGTCATTTACAGCTTGACCACCGGTGGTGGTAATGCGATACTGCATCACCATTCCAGAAGTCAGGGCAACCGCCTTGCTGTGTTTGATCGCATAGTCTTTTGGTTTGAAGGAAGAGGGGCTGAAACCGACAGGCTTCAGCGTATATTGGGCATCAAAACGCTGCTGCGCTTCGAGGATCTTGTTGATATTGGTATCCGCATCCTGATACTTCTTTTGGTAGGCTTCGGACTCATGTACCGGCATAGAGATCGCCGAACGCACCGTCCAGAAACCGAGAAAAAGACCAATGAAAATAAAGCCTAGTATCAGATAGGGCCAGTATTTTCCACTGTTATTATTTTTGTCTGCCATAACGGATTCTCCTGTAGATTGGGTGGCCGAAATATATCCAAATAATGATTAAGGCACCCAACAATACAACCCAGCGAACCAGGGTGATAATCCAGTGGTATTTGTCGTGGATTGTTGTGGTCATTTTGACCCCTTTGGCTGTCGCGATCTCATCGGCCATTTCGGAATAGGCCTGGACGACACCCACATCGTATTTGGATTGGAGAGAGTTGCTGTCCTGTGTGCTGATAATATCGATGGCGTAGTGCTTCACTTCACTACTGTCGAGCATCTTCTTGATCGTATCCGAAGAGCTGAGGAGACCGATTCGCTGACTGTTGGGCGCAAAAAACAAGACGGCATAAGGGGTGGAAAGCTTGTCCGCGTACCGTTTGAGGTATTGGTACAGGTTGGTGGTGCGGGAGATGGTATGGGTTGTGGCGATTACGTACGCATGAATACCCGTCTTCTGTGCCAGCTCATTACCCATGGTTTCGATCTGAGCCGCCGCTTTGGGGCTGATGATCTGGTCATTGATAAGGAAATTGGCTGAGAGAGAGAGGGGAAGAGCGCACGCGAGCACCAGGGCTCGCATTGCGTGTTTGATCATTGATTACCCTACGTAAGAGACACCGGTGACAAAAACAGCGACCAGAGTTGCTGCTGCCATCACCACCATACCCAATCCGAGTACTTTATCCATAATAGTTATCATTGTCTCTCCTTTACTTGACCGGCTGGAAAGCAAACTTGGCGTTGCCAGTGCTTTGGGCTTTGACGTTGGTTGTGCTGCCAACGATCGGTGCCGGATCATAGAAATTGGTCGCTTGCTTCTGCTGAACCGCGATATCCCACATGGTCAAAACAACCAGGATTGTCAACAAAAGTACCGTAGCGATCAGCATACCGGTAATACCGCTGAGCTTGAAAAGCCCACGGCTGGTGTTTTCTGTTACTGCCATCAATAACTCCTTATTGCTTGAGTGAGTTCACGTAACTGTCAAGAGCTTTCTCTTGAACAGGGGTGAAGCGGTTGGCAAACGAAGGCATCATACCGATTGCACCGGTTTTGCCCTTAGCGAGAGCGGTTTTGACATCGTAACCTTTGAGGCTGGGGGCGACGTTGGGAGTACCGGCGCCAGTCGCACCGTGACAGCCCGCACAGACGCCAAACTCAGCCGGAGCTTTGCCTTTGCATCCACTGGCAACATACTCGGCCGCTTTCTCTGCTGCGGCACCACTAGCCATCCCTGGAGGCATACCGCCGGGGAAAGCGCCGAGAGCGTTCTGGCCGTTCTTGATGATATTCAAGACGGTTGCTTTGGTACGACCCTTGGTAAAGTCTTCCGCTTTGCCGGAGAGTCCGTCACCGGTCTCGCCATGACAGGGAGCACACTGAACCAAGAAAATCGACTCACCCATATCTTTAAGGGTAGCAGCATCTGCGTTTTTGTGCACCGCTTCAAATTTAGCGTTGTAAGCGTTGACCTCTTCGTTGTACTGACCAATCTGACTGAAGGCATTGAGCGGGTACCCCAAAAAGAAGTACCACAGCCCCCAAATCATCACGCCCAGGAACGAATAGGCCCAACCGGCAGGCAATTCGTTTTTGTACTCACCGATACCATCCCAGTTCTCTTCAGCCAACTCACCGGAGGCTGTGTCGTTTTGCATCTGCGCCAGATACTTGGCGGAGACTCCAAATGAGAGCCCGGCAATCGCCAGAGCACCCAAGATCGTAATCCAGTTGATCGGATCACTCAGATCGATATGCATTTTCTGTACGACCACAATGGTTGCGATCATCAATATGACAGCAAATGCAAGTCCTTTTACGATAAAAGAATTCATTCATCTACTCCTTGTTTTTGTTCACGGAATCAGGATTTGATTCGACGGGTGCGGAATCGATCTCGTCATCGAGAGCGATCTTCCCGTACTTTTCATAATCCTTCTCACCACGTTTTTCACTGCGATAGAGATAGACGATGTAGCTGTAGAACACTACCACCGTGATACCAGTGCCGATCACGTACAGGTAAATAGACAGCTGGTCTATCGACATACTCTACTCCTCTTACTTCAGACGATCAAGATACGCAACCAGTGCGACCACTTCAGGGATCTTACCGGCCTGGACTTGAGCAATCAAGTCTTTGTTTTTCATCTGCTTGGCGATTTTCAGAGCCGCAGGCAGGACTTTGGCTTTGTAGTAGGCATCAAAAGCAGCACGACCCGGCTTGATATCGTCACCGTAAGGGACATTGAAAGCTGTTTTAACCGTTACAGCTTCTGCGTACGCAGTTTCCACATCGGCAATGTTGGTGAACTGATGCTTATACGCCGGCATAACTGAACCGGGAACGACAGATGTAGGCTCCCACATGTGATTGGCATGCCAATCGGGTGTCCGATAGTTGCCGACACGGTGCAGATCTGGTCCGATACGACGAGAGCCCCAGAGGAACGGACGGTCATATGCGTACTCACCCGAGAGAGAATACTGACCGTAACGATCGGTCTCCGCTTTGAACGGACGGATCAACTGCGAGTGGCAGGAGAGGCAGTTGTCTTTGATGTAGACACCGCGTCCGGCCAACTGAAGGACGGTATAGGGCTTCAGCCCTTTGATAGGCTGAGCTGACTGAGCAAAGTTAGGCAGAATGGTTACTGCACCTGCGAAGGCGATCGTCAAGAATACGCCGACGGCGAAGAAGAATGGATTTTTTTCCAACCAATGAAACATAACCTACCTCCTTATGCCATAGGTGATCTGAACTGAGGTTCAGTTTCAAGCTTGCGTCCGGCTGTCGCTGTCATGAAGAAGTTCCAGGCAAACATAAGCAAACCAATAAAGTACAGTGTACCACCCACAGCACGGATGACCCAGTATGGGTGCAGGACATTAACCGTATCGATAAAGCTGTACATCAGGTTACCGTACTCATCGACCGCACGCCACATCATACCCTGAGTGATCCCGGCAATCCACATGGACGTGAAGTAGAGGACAACCGCAACCGTCTGAATCCAGAACTGCGCTTCGAGGAGGGACTTGCTGTAAATCTCACGCTTGAAGACGCGGGGAGCCGAGTGCATCAAGGTTGCGAAGACCATAAAAGCAACCCAGCCGAGAACGCCATCGTGAACGTGTCCGGGAATCCAGTCGGTAAAGTGCGCAATTGCATTGACTGACTTAACCGCTTGAATCGGCCCTTCGAGCGTAGAGAGCATGTAGAAAGTGGATGCCAGAACCATGAACTTGATCAACGGGTTGTCGGTCAACTGATTCCACTCACCTTTCATGGTCAGCAACATGTTGATCGCAGAACCCCAGGAGGGGAGGATCAAAATAACGGAGAAGATCGATGCCATCGTCTGAACCCAGTCAGGAACCGTCGACCACAAGAGGTGGTGTCCGCCTGCCCAAAGGTAAATGAACATCAAACCCCAGAAAGAGAGGAGAGAAAGCTTGTACGAATAGACAGCCTGTCCAGACTCTTTGGGGAGGAAGTAGTAGATCAAAGCAATGATGGGCACGGTAAAGACGAACGCCACAGCGTTGTGTCCCCACCACCACTGCACCATCGCATCGTTGGTACCGGCATACATGGAGACGGAGTGATACCACGCACCTAAACCGCCGGAGAGAAGCTGCGTAGGTACTTCCATGTTATTAAAGAGATACAGCATGGCCACCCCGAGGAAGGTCGCGACATAGTACCACATGGAGATGTAGAGGGCTTTTTCACGGCGCATACCGATCAAGCCAAACATGATCACACCCCAGAGTACCCAAATCACAACAATCAGGATATCCAGAGGCCACTCCATTTGGGCGTACTCTTTGCTGGTGGTGATTCCCATTCCTTCAGAGATGACCAAACCGCTTGCGGCGATCAGGTAGAGGAAAAACTGAAGATACCCCAACGTCATCAAGAGTTTGGACTCGCCCATGGATACTTTAAGTACCCGCTGTGCAGAGTAGTAGAAGCCAACGAAGATACCGCTGATCATAAAGCCGTAAACTACCACATTGGTGTGGATAGGTCGCAGGCGCGAGAATGTACCGTACTCACCCAACCAATAGTTGAGCTGTGGCCAAGCCAGTTGTGATGCGATAATCACACCGATCAACATCCCGACAATACCGAAAATAACGGTTGTCCACATGTACAATTTTACGATGGAATAATCGTATTCCATTGCTGCATTGGATTGCATGCAAGCCTCCTAGAAGAATTTGATTTATGTTACTAGAGTGTAACAGTAACGCGCTATTATAGATCAGGTTTGGTATGGGAGAGCTTATATCTTGCGGAAATATTTGAAAAAGTTTTTTAAGGTGCTCTTAAGAATAGTGGATAGTTGATAGTCGATGGTGGATGGAGTATTTTGGAGGGGCTTCAGTCCCACAAACGCGACTGAAGTTGCGTCCCCTGATTCAGTGTTACGCTTTCCCTTTGGCGCTCTGAATCGAGTGAATATACTGATAGTCGATGACAATGTTGGGCTCACTGGGGAGGTGACGGCTCAGACGCTCGAGTACCCCTTCGAAATCTTCAAAGAGATAGTTCGCCATGGAGCCGGGAATGGGGTTGATTTCGTTGAGATAGACGGTGCCGTCTTTGACGAAAAAGTCGCAGCGGATGAGGCTCCCTTCGAACAGAGGCGAATAGATTCGCTTGAACGTCTCGCGGATGGTGTCGCTGAGTGTTTCATCGATATCGGCGGCGAGTACCTGGCTGTCGCGGGAGAAATCCATGTATTTTTTGTCAAAGTCAAGAAAGGCATCTTTGTGGGGAGCTTCGATAATGCTCAGCTCCCACTCGTCGGTGTGCGCTCCGGCCTGGTTGTATTCGTCGATCCCTTCGATAAACGGTTCGATCAGCACTTCGGCATCAAACTCAAACGCCACATCGAGTGCATAATCGAGCTCAGAAGGCTCTCGGACGATACTCACCCCGATCGAGCTTCCCAGGTGCACCGGCTTGATAATGATCGGATAGGGTAAGGCAATCTTGCGCTCGTCGTCACGGCGGAGCACCTCGTAGGGCAGCGTCTCCACACCGAGAGAAGCGGCGAGGAATTTCGTCGTGAGCTTGCTGTAGCTCAAGGCTGCGGCTTCGAGACGGGGACCGATAAAAGGAATGTGGTAGAAGTCCAGCATCCCGGCGATCTTGCCGTCCTCACCGTCACGGCCGTGGATGAGATTGAGCACGGCATCGGTGGTGACGGGCTTGGAGCCGAGCATCCCCTCGGTGTGGAAGCCTCCTTTTTTGAGGGTGAGTTTCTTGCTCTTTTTGTACGCACCGCTGCTGAAAAGTTTGGAGGTCATCTTGGCCGGGTCGATGAGGTAAAAGTCCCGTTGGGCATCAACGAAGATGAACTGAAGGGTACTTTTTTTGAGCACTTTTTTGAGGGTAATGGCCGAGACAATGCTGATCTCGTGTTCGTGGCTGGATCCGCCAAAAAGGATAGCAAGATTCATCACAACATCTCCGCAAACTCGGCAAATACATACCGGCTCTCATGGGGGCCGGGGCTCGCTTCAGGGTGGTGCTGTACCGACATCACCGGCTCGCCTTTGTATCGCACCCCTTCAATGGTGTTATCGAAGAGGTTAACATGCGTTACGTCGGCAATTTCGGTAAGAGTGTCGGGGACGTTGTAGTTGTGGTTCTGGGCAGTGATTTCGACGGCGTTGCTGGCAGCACTTTTGACCGGGTGGTTGCCGCCGTGATGACCGAATTTCAGCTTGTACGTGTCGTGTCCGTGGGCGATGGAGAGCATCTGATGCCCGAGGCAGATCCCAAACATAGGGATCTTTGCTGCCAGAAGCGCTTCGGTGATCGCTTTTTCCTGTTTGAGGATAAGCGGGTCTCCGGGACCGTTGGAGAGGAAGACTCCTTGAATCTCGCCCGCTTCGTAGGCGGCGATCACTTCGGCTGCCGGCGTGGTGTTGGGGACGACTTTGACTTCAACGCCAGCATGGGTGAGTTCGTTGAGGATATTCCGCTTGATCCCGAAGTCGTAGGCGATGATCCGCTTGGAGGTTCGGGCAACCCCATAGGCAAACTGGGTGATGTCGTAGCGACTGTCGGTGTGGATATAAGGCTCCCGGGTGCTCACTTGTTCGATGTAGTTAATCTCTTCGATGCGGGGGGCAAGATCGAGAAGTTTCTTGAGCTCCTCTTGGTCATGAATCTCGGTCGAAGCGATCATCTCCATAGAGCCCTCATCCCGGAGCATTTTGGTGATAAAGCGGGTATCGATGGCGGTGATTCCCATCACTCCAAAACGCTGCATCAGGGCATCAAGAGACTCTTCGGAGCGGAAGTTGGAAGGGCGGGGCTGATAATTGCGGACAATAATCCCCTTGCAAAAGGCTCCTCGTGACTCCATATCCTGTGCGTTGGCGCCGACGTTGCCGATTTCGGGCATCGTAAAGGTGACAAACTGCCCGGCATAACTGGGATCAGTCACGATCTCCTGATACCCCGTCATGGATGTATTGAACACCACTTCACCCACAGCTGTCCCCTCAGCTCCGAAGCTCTGCGCTTCGAGAAAGAGTCCGTTTTCAAAGTAGAGGCTTATTTTGGTCATGGTTTCTCCTCTTGTATTAGTGAGGAGTGAGGAGTGAGGAGTGAGGAGTTTCGGTAAAACCAAAATTCCTAATTCCTAATTCCTAACTCCTAATTCAATCACAGCATCCCGCGTTTACTCAGCTCTTCCTGATAAAGCCGTTCATAGAGCAGCTCATAATCCTGAGTGCCGGGGATCACTTCACGCTCCATATTTTTGATCTTGGTGTAGACAATGTCATCGATTTCATCGAACGAATCGGCGAAGGCTTTGAAGGCTTTGAAGATAACGTTTTTGATCTGGTTTTCGTTGACCTCATATTCGATGAGGTAGTTTTCATACAGCTCATCGAGGATGGTGTGGGAGAGGTCGTTGTAACGGTCGTCGTAGTTCATGATCACGCCAGCCTCGGGGGCGAGCTTCTTTTTGATCATAAAAAAGAGCTGCCGCTCATCGGCGTGCTGAAATTCGATCTCGTCATAATTCTCGTCGATGATCTCTTTGACTTTGGCGTCCAGTGCGCGTTCCACCTCGAGATTGGCATCGATGATCTTTTTGACCGCTTCGACGATGGCATCTTTCCCTTTGGGGAGGCGGACAAACGGTGCGTTGGCCAAATCAATGGCCACTTTGCCAGCAACGTATCCGGTTTGTTGTGGTTTGAGTCTCATGGTGCCCCTTTTTCTTTGATTAGTATTATAGCCTATTTTCGGACAATCGTATCTTCGCGCTCGGGTGAAGTGGAGATGATCCCCATTTTTGCCCCCACCATCGCTTCGAGTGCCGTGATGTAGCTGCGTGCCGTCTCCGGCAGATCGTCAAAGGTTTGAACCCCCTCGGTTCTGTCCCAGCCGGGGAAGCTTTCGTACACCGGTGTGGCCTCTTCGAGGTCATACGGGACGTAGTCGATCCGTTTCCCGTCCACTTCGTAAGCGACGCACACTTTGACTTCATCAAACCCATCAAGGACATCGAGTTTCATCAGGGCGATTTGATCCACTCCGTTGATCCGGACAGCATGGCGGGCAGCAACCGCATCAAACCATCCGCAGCGGCGGGGACGACCGGTGGTGGTGCCGTACTCGTGGCCGTTGTCCCTCAGGCGCTGGCCAGCGTCACCATGATCTTCACTCGGGAAGGGGCCGTTGCCCACACGGGTGCAGTAGGCTTTGGCGATACCCGTGACACGGCCGATATCACGCGGAGCGATCCCGAGTCCGCTGGCGGCTCCTGCGCTGACCGTGGTGGAGCTGGTCACATAAGGATAGGTGCCGTGGTCGATGTCGAGCATGGTACCTTGTGCCCCCTCGAGGAGGATCTTTTTGCCTTGATCAAGCGCCTCCCACACCAGCAGGGTGGTGTCGGTAATGTAAGGCTCAAGCACTTCTTTGTAGCCGGTCAGCTCAGCAAGGAGTTCCGCTTCGGTGGGCAATTCAACGCCCATCACATCGAAAATCCCATGATACATTTCGAAATACGCGATGAGCTTGGTGGTGAGCTTGGTCGGGTCGAGGAGTTCTCCGACACGGTGACCGACCCGGGCGACCTTGTCCCCGTAAGCGGGACCGATCCCTTTGCCAGTGGTGCCGATGGCTTTGTCCCCTTTCATCCGTTCACGTGCCTGATCGATGAGGGCGTGATGCGGCAGAAGCAGGTGCGCCTTGTCGGAGATAAAAAGCCGCCCTTTGAGGTCGTCAAACTGCTCCATCTCTTTGATGAAGTCCACGGGGGAGAGGACGACACCGTTGCCGACGACGTTTTTGGCCGCGGGATTGAGGACACCGGAGGGGATCAAGTGCAACGCATAGGTCTGGTCGCCGATGACGATCGTGTGTCCGGCATTGTGCCCCCCGGCGAAACGACACACGTAGTCGTGGGTCTGTGCCATATGATCGACGATCTTCCCTTTGCCCTCGTCTCCCCATTGGAGTCCAACGATGAGGTCTGCCTGGTTAGCCATGAATATCCTTTTGGAGAATCTGAGTGATGCAGGCGTCGGTGTAGAGGGCGAAGCCTGCGGCATTGATGCCATCGATGGTGTAGGTACCACCCGTCGCC
>JALVWV010000147.1 GCA_027023145.1 Campylobacteraceae bacterium
TACCATGACCGACTACCTCATCATCGGTGCCGGGATCATCGGCCTGAACATCGCCATTGAACTCAAGACAAAATATCCCGATGCTGTCGTCACCCTCATCGACAAAGAGCCTGAAGTGGGGCTCCACAGCAGTGGACGCAACAGCGGAGTGCTCCATGCCGGGTTTTACTACACCGCCGACTCACTCAAAGCAAAATTTACCCGAGAGGGCAATGCCGCGATGCGCGCCTTTTGTCATGCTCATAATCTCCCCATCAACGAAGCGGGCAAAGTGGTCGTCGCCACCAACGCCCAAGAAGATGCCACCCTCGAGACACTCATGGAGCGGGGACGTGCCAACGGAGTTGAACTCTCATGGCTTACACAGGAGGAGCTAAAAACACGCCACCCCGAAGCAGCTACCTGGCAACGCGCCCTCTTCTCCCCCACCACCGCCACCGTCGATCCGGCACAGGTGACCCGGACGTTTGCACAGGTCGCCCGCACAATGGGGATCACGATCCGTCTCTCCTGCGGCTACGAGAAACGCCTCGGGGTCGATGCGATCGAGACAGCTTGCGGTGTGCTCCGCTTCAAGCACCTCGTCAACGCCGCCGGACTCTACGCCGATCGGGTGGCGCAGGACTTTTACTGCGGGCAGGAGTACACTATTCTCCCGTTCAAGGGGATCTACCTCAAAGACCCCGCCAACCGCTCAGGACTCTCGACCAACATTTACCCCGTCCCCAACCTCGCCAACCCCTTCCTTGGCGTCCACTACACCCTCGCCGTCGATGGGGCGGCCAAGATCGGGCCGACGGCTATCCCGGCTTTGTGGCGGGAAAACTATCGGGGGATGGAGAGTTTTGACTTCAAAGAGATGGTACAGATCCTCGGATGGGAGGCACGCCTGTTCCTCGGCAACGACTTCGGCTTCCGCACACTGGCGATCGAAGAGGTACGCAAATACGCCAAATCCCACCTCCTCTCACTCGCACGTCACCTCACCCCCACTCTCGATCTCGAACCGTATGACACATGGAGCACCCCTGGCATCCGCGCCCAACTCCTCAACACCCGCACCCATGAGCTGGTACAGGATTTCGTCGTCGAACACGCCGGCAACACCACCCACATCCTCAATGCCGTCTCCCCCGCATTTACCGCTGCGATTCCGTTTGCGAAATGGGTAGTGGAGGGACTGGATCACGCGTAGATTCCGTCTTAAATTTCCCTAAAATCCTACCACATTTCACGCTATTCCCCCCTGAAATGTGGTGCGGTTGCGTACAAGAGCTAAAGCAAGAACGAGTAGTTTTCGCATGGCAGCCATGATGGCGACTTTTTTGGGTTTCCCATTGCTCACGAGTCGTTCGTAAAATGCTTTGATATTTGGGTTATACCGTATAGCAGATAGCGTAGGAAGATACAGAGTTTGTCGTAACCGTTTCCCCCCTTTCTTAGAGATGCGTATCTTCCCTTTGTAGGTTCCAGAATCTTTTAAGACAGGATCCAGTCCCATCAAAGCTGTCATCTGTTTGGCGGTAGCTTTTGGATAACGCATGATCTCAAGCAAAAGCATCAGGGCACTTTTATGACCAATGCCGTTGATGGTTTGAAGATGTTCTAAGTGTAAGGCATTGTCCTCTTCTTGAAGCAAGAGATTCTCAATCTCTTTTAAAAGAACATCGGCAGCCTGCCCTAAAACATCGATCTGCTGATGCAGGGATGTCTGCAAGGTATTGTCCTCTTTGTCCATGGATTCAAGCAGGTTACGATACGTCTGAATGTCTTTGAGATAATGCTCATAGACGTTACGATACTGCATCAGTTTGCGTGCCGATAGATTGGGGGTTGGGATGCGCGGAGTAATGCGCCTTTTTGGATCAATCTGTGAGTGGTATTGATAGAGTACTTGTGCATCAATCTTATCGGTTTTGGATCGTTGTTTGATGCTGCGGGCATAGTCACGTGCCTCTTTGGATCCGACGATGAGTGCTGGAATGTTTTTCTCATGACAGAACAGCACAAGATCATACGAATAGATACCGGTCGGCTCAAAGATGAAGCAGAGCTCTTTACCTTTGGGTGCATATCTGAGGATATCTTTATAGCCGGATGGCGTGTTGGGAAATTGATAACTTTTTTCGCCGTCAAACACATCCAGGGTTGCTTTGCTAATGTCAATTCCGATATACTGGTACATGTGAATACCTTGTGTTGAAATGAAAGGATTCACAACGGGTCACCCCTTGAACCTCTCCTTATATGCAAGCTAAACATGTTGGTTTGCTTTGGATTCCGTTCAGGGTTTAACAGGGGTGATCTATCTACGCTACAGGCTATGGGTTTCTTTAGAAGTCTTTTGTGAGCTTTCCACAGAAAATCATGCCTCAGGGTGCGGCGATCTACCCCGTGTGAACCTTCAGGGAAAGGATAGGAATCTTTCCCTGAAGGAATGATATAAGGGTGCGCAATTGCGCACCTTCTGACGATATTTGCCTGGAAGCGGAGACTTCAGTCCCGCCAAACAGTTGCAGAATCAGGAGTATTTTGGGTGGGGCTAAAGCCTCCACTTCCTGATAAATCGCATTGCGATTTTGGTGTGCAATTGCACACCTTACGCAAGAGGGGAAATTCCCTGCTTATTCATGGAGCTTCCTCGTTCCCATCGTCCTCGATGGGAATGCATACCTGAGGTGTGATTTTTCGTGCCATCCTATCTCCCATATACACTCCCACGCTGGA
>JALVWV010000148.1 GCA_027023145.1 Campylobacteraceae bacterium
ATTCAAATCTTCATTCAACATCTTGTCAAACTCTTGCGTATGACGGGAAATCTCCAGCCGCTTCCGCTCCAGCGCCAATTTTTCCATATTGAGTTTTTCGTCGATCTCCGCTTGTGAGAGATGAATTAATTCGGCAAAATTAAGCTCTCGCTCCAGCTCACCCAATATCGGCTCCAGCTCCCCTATGGCGTTTTCAAAAATATTCAGCTTACTGTAGAGCCGATTCAAAATCCGATCTTCGATCGAGTCAGTGATGCACAGATTGACAATGTGCAGCTTATCGTGTTTTTGCCCGATCCTGTCAATCCGCCCTATCCGCTGCTCCACACGCATCGGGTTCCAGGGCAAATCGTAGTTGATCACCACATTACAAAACTGCATGTCGAGCCCCTCGCTCCCCACTTCTGAAGAGAGCAAAATATCAAAAACACCCTTTTTGAACCGCTTGATCGTCGCAAACCGCTCTTCGGTACTGAAATCCCCGTGTATTTTTCCCACACGGTAGCCACGCGCCTGTAATCTCTCCTCAAGATGATCGAGTGTCTTTTTGAAAAAAGAGAACACAATCATCTGCTGAATATTCTGGGATTGCAAATCTTGCAAAATCTCATCAAGCTTGAGAAATTTGGAGTCGTATTCCCCAATCGCATTTCCCTTTTCGATGATATGATCGAGATACCGCATTGCCTCCTGGCGTATGTTCAGATCTTCGTGATACTCCTCCAGATCATCCATGTCTTTGATAAACAGTTTGCCACTCTGTTTCACCATCTTGAAACTTTCAAGTGAAGCGATCATCGAAGAGCTTGCCATCCGCTCAGGCATGATCGTGATAAACCCCTGCGGAGTTTCGGGGTTTAGAAACTTCACAAAGTCAATCACCGCATCATAATACGCTCGTTCTGCCTCGGTAATATCTACCACGACCGATGACGCCTGACGCGGCGTGGACAAGCCGACATCTTTTTTCTTGGTACGATTGATGATAAAGCTCAAATGATCCGCTTTGGTCAAATCATCGATAAGTGTTACTTTTTTGACAGTATCGATCGCATCCAGAGAGAGAATATCGTGCAATATTGTGTTTAGAAATGTCGGGTAGGACGTTTGGCTATCGCGACGAATGAGTGCCTTGATCTCATCCAGCGGTGTGTGGTTGCGAATCTGCGCAATGAGTTTGTGAATGAGGGGGCTGGGCGCTATCATCTTCTGAAAATAGTCGTAATCTTTGAAATAATCACGCTCAAGCAGCGACAAAATATTAAAAAAATCCTCCAAAGCATTCTGAACCGGTGTCGCGGTCAAAAAGACGATATGTTCCGCAAGTGACGTAACCACCTCAGCACTCTCGTAGGTAGCCGTCCCCGCATTTCTCATCGTGTGCGCTTCATCCATGATGAGAAAATCGATCTCGAAAAAACTGTTTTTCAACCTCTCGATAACCCGCTCATCTCTCAGGGTATGATAGGAGATGATGATCTTTTCATGGATCAGTTTCGAGGTGCTATACTGCTCAACCTCGTCGATAAAATTGAGGAATTGGTTTGTTTTGTAGATCGCAAAATACTCGTCAAACCGTATCGAAAACTCCTCCTGCCACTTATGAGTAAGCGACGAAGGGACGACAACCAGCGAGATTTTCAGCTCCTCTCTGTTGTCAATCTCTTTGTAGATCATCCCTGCTTCGATCGTCTTGCCAAGCCCCACCTCATCAGCGATCAGAACACGATTGTTTTCAGAATTCAAAAATTTGATAAGCGGTTTGTATTGATGGGGTTCAGGTGTTAGGCGATTGGTAGCGTGCGAATACAAAATATCGCTCAGTGGCTTTCGTATGCAACTGATAAAAATATTTTCCGTTAAGTCAACCAAAGTGGAAATTTCAACAGCAGACGACACCACCTCGATCTCATCTTTGGCCACCGTCTTGTACTCCCCATCCAGAAGGATTTCGCAATAGTCCTCAAGCACCTCGACGATGATGATGTTTTCCCCGGTTGCTTTGTGTATCCCTTTTTTCAATGTCGGCTCCACTATTTCAAGACAACTGAGGTGATATTTTGATAAGTAAACATGCCCATCCCTTCGATGTTTATTCTACCATAGTATGAGTTTTCATGGCATTAAGTATGAGTTTTCACAACACTAAGTATGAGTTTTCACGCCCTTAGCTATCCGGATCTGAAATAACTGCCGCTCCGGCTCGACAAGCTTGAGCGACCCTTTGTAGGTGGTCAGCGAAAACGAAAGCACCTCATACGCTATCCCGGCTCCATCGAGTATCTGCACCATCTCGGAGAGGTTGGATAGTGTAATAGCGAGAATGAGCATAATCCCCCCATCGGCCAGTCGCTCATACAGATAGGGCACACGCGCAATCACCGCCGATCCGCCGCCACCGACACAGATCCGATCGGGGGTGGTGGGCTCAATCTCAAAGAGTTTTTCTGCCTCCCCTTCGTGCAGCACCGTATCGATCACGTGGTGTTCTCGGAGGTTCTGGCGGATGTATTCGCATCGCTGGGGCTGTTTCTCGAAGAGTACCGTCTTGACCCGGTAGCGCTTGTATGCATCGATCGCACAGCTTCCGCTTCCGGCTCCCACGTCCCACAAGATTTGATTGGGAGCCAGATCGAGACTGTTCAGGGCAAAATGGCGTTTGTAGCGCTTGGTGATCATCCCCCGTTCTGTAAGCAGATCGGTATCCTCCGAGATCACAC